>CAYRVY010000521.1:0-1884 GCA_964427695.1 uncultured Flavobacteriaceae bacterium | reverse complement strand
ATCACATCATAATTATCATCGAGTGTTTCCAATCCCTTATAAAAAGCGTTTATAATTTTAGTTCCTGGTAAATGTTCGTCAGATGAGTTAACGTTTACCAATGTAATCCAAGAATATTTTGTAGCAAAGGCTTCAATAATTTGTTCAGTATCATCTGTTGAATTGTCATTTACAACAACCGCCTTTTTTGGTAAAAGAGTTTGATTAACTAAAGAATCGAGTGTTAAACCTATAGAATCTTCCTCGTTATGTGCTGGAATAACAATGTAAATGTTCATCTAAAATTTCAAATATTAAATTCGAAGTACCAATATATAGATTACTTTGGAATTTGAGATTTAATTATTGGAATTTCGCTCTGCATAAACAATATAATATCTTGGTGTAAACCATCTTAAAATTGGTCGAAACCCAATTTTTTTAGTTGGATTGGTACATTTTTTTCTAGCTTTTACTTGCCAGCCAGACTTTTCCAGCAGCCAATCGAACTGCCAATCTTCAAATTCATGGTAATGTCTGTCTCGCATATCTGTTTTACTTCTGTAAGCTGAAGCAAACCATAATTTTAAAGGAACACTTGCAACAAGTTTGCTCGCCTTTATATCTTTTAAAACAGTAAATGGAGAGAGTAGGTGTTCAAAAATTTCGAAAGCCGTTACGACTTCTGCATCAGAATTTGATATTGAATATGTGTCTAAATCTAAATCTTCACCTTTAGTATTTTCCACAGTATAACCATGTTCTTTCATTATTTTAGTAAACGGATTTTTGACACCTAAATCTAAAACCTTTGAAGTATTTGGGATATGTTTCTTTAGAAATTGAAAGGTAATTTTATATCTTTTGTAAGGAAATTTACCTTCGTACATGTTTTTTTTCCACGAATGTGGAAATCTTTTTAAATGAATCTTAAGTTTTAATTTTTGTAAACAATGGCATTAATATTCATTCCAGCTCCAACACTCGCAAAAAGAATAATATCATCTTTATTTATACTATGACCATTCATCTCTCCTTTTAAAATCATATCGTATAAAGTAGGTACAGTAGCAACACTTGAATTGCCTAGTTTATCAATTGTCATAGGCATAATGCCTTCAGGCATTTTCATATCATATAATTTATAAAAACGTTTCACAATCGCTTCATCCATTTTTTCGTTGGCTTGATGTATGAGTATTTTTTTTACATCCTTAATGTTAATACCACTTTTGTCAAGGCAAGATTTCATGGCAGCTGGAACATGGTTTAAAGCAAACTCATAAATTTTCCTGCCATACATTTTTATGTACCTTCGTTTATCACTTATCTCTTGATTGTTTGTTTCTCCAAAATAAATAAAGTGAGCCTCGTCTAAAGCATAAGTAGCACTTTCGTGTGTGAGAATACCACTTCCATTATTACTGGTTTCTAAAACAACAGCTCCAGCACCATCACTGTATATCATTGAGTCTCTATCATGTTTATCGATAACACGAGATAAAGTTTCGGCACCAATAACTAAACATTTTTTTGCTATTCCAGATTTTATAAAGGCATTTGCTTGTATGGTTGCTTCAATCCATCCTGGACAACCAAAAAGCATATCGTAGCCAACACATTTAGGATTTTTAATTTTTAGAAGATGTTTTACTCTGGAGGCAATACTTGGTACAGTATCGCTTTGCTCAACATTGTGTTTTACGTCGCCATAATTATGAGCGACAATTATATAATCGAGTTCTTCTTGATCAATACTTGCGTCTTTAATAGCTTTTTGTGCTGCATAAAAAGCAATATCGGAAGTATTTAAAGATTTATCGGCATAACGCCTCTCTCCAATACCTGTTATGGCTTTAAACTTTTCAATAATAACTTCGTTTGTGGAATTAATTATTGAGCCAT
>CAYRVY010000520.1:0-1888 GCA_964427695.1 uncultured Flavobacteriaceae bacterium | reverse complement strand
GAAAGTTTATGTGTCAGTTAATTTCGAGTCAATTAGATATGGATCGTGCCGATTACTTAAAACGTGATAGTTTTTACACAGGAGTATCGGAAGGCAATATAAACAGTGCACATTTATTAACAATGCTTAATGTTGTAAACGACGAACTCGTTATAGAAGAAAAAGGAATATATTCGGTTGAGCGATTTTTAACAGCAAGACGCTTAATGTATTGGCAAGTATATTTACATAAAACTAGCTTGGTTGCAGAGCAATTAATGATTAGAGTATTACAGCGTGCAAAAGAATTAACTCTTAAGGGCAGATTACTTACAGCAAGTAAAGCCTTGTTATTTTTTCTGAAAAATGAAATAGCTAAGGATAAGTTTAACGATTTAGCTCTTGATACTTTTGCCAGTCTGGATGATATTGATATAATTTCTGCAATGAAAGATTGGCAATCTCATACTGATTTTGTGTTGAGTAACCTTTGTAAAATGATTATAAACAGAGACCTTTTAAAGGTTGAGATAAAAAATAATCAAATTAAAAAAGAGAAATTAAACATCCATATTACTAATTTGATAACTAAATACAATATTACAAAAGACGAAGCTGCGTATTTTGTTTTTAAAGGAGAAGTAACAAATCAAGCTTACCAATTAAACTCTCAAAAAATTAATATCCTGTTTAAATCTGGTAAAGTAACAGATATCGTAAAAGCATCAGATCATTTAAATTTAAAAGTGCTTTCAAAACCAGTTATTAAGTATTATATATGTTATCCAAAAGACAAACTTTAGAACATTTTTTATACTTTTGCGTCAAATGAAACATCTATGGTAAATTAATTGCTCCTAAAAACGAATGACTAATTATAGATATTCATCTGACCTTTGAAAATAAATAAATAGAAACACTTGAAATTTACAGCAAAACAAATAGCAGGAATTTTAGATGGAGACATTGTTGGAGATCCAGAAGTAGAAGTTTCAAAACTCGCTAAAATTGAAGAGGGAACTAAAGGAACACTTACTTTTTTATCGAATCCTAAATATGCACAATATATATATAGCACTAAAGCTTCTATAACACTTGTTAATAAAGATTTTGATTCAGAAAATGATTTGCAAACTACTTTAATAAAAGTAGAAGATGCTTATAAAGCATTTTCAAAGCTATTGGAATATTACAATGAGATTGAAATGAATAAAACAGGAATAGAACAACCTTGTTTTATTTCAGATTCTTCAACTTATGGAGAACATATATATATAGGAGCCTTTTCTTATATTGGTGATAATGTAAAATTAGGAAATAACGTAAAAATTTATCCCAACAGTTATATTGGTAACAATGTAACTATTGGTAATGATGTTGTTGTGTTTTCTGGTGCAAAAATATATTCTGAATGTATTATAGGTCATAACTGCGTAATAAATTCTGGTGCAATTATTGGCGCAGATGGTTTTGGTTTTACACCAAATAAAAAAGGAGAGTACGTTAAAGTACCACAAACAGGAAATGTTATTCTAGAAGACTATGTAGATATTGGAGCAGCAACTACTATAGATAGAGCTACATTGGGTTCAACAATAATTCGCAGAGGTGCAAAGCTTGACAACCAAATTCAAATAGCACATAATGTTGAAATTGGTAAGAATACAGTAATTGCTGCCCAAACAGGAATTGCTGGATCTACTAAAATTGGCGAAAACTGTCAAATTGGAGGCCAAGTAGGTATAGCAGGTCATTTAAACATTGGTGACAATGTAAAAATTCAAGCACAATCAGGTATAGGTAGAAATGTTAAAGATAACGAAGTATTGCAAGGGTCTCCTGCATTATCTTATGGAGATTATAACAAATCTTATGTGTATTTTAAAAACCTTCCAAAGATTGTAAAAGA
>CAYRVY010000519.1:0-1902 GCA_964427695.1 uncultured Flavobacteriaceae bacterium | reverse complement strand
TCTTGGGAAATATGGAAAATAAACGCTAATTCAGTCTTATGTTAGAATATAGCCTAAAATTTTAAAGACTTTCTTTTTCAATAAAGATAATGCCTGTTTTTTTGCTTGTTTATTTAATCTCTCAAATTTAACTAATTTTGTACTATGATAAAAGAGATTCAGCTTCGTGTAACACTTCAAGAAGAAAGACAAGATGATATTCTTTTAAAAAAATCTGCAAAGTTTCTCCATATTAATCCAAAAGACATTAATGGCATCAAAATACTTCGTAAATCTATTGATGCAAGAAAGGCTAACATTATGTTCAATTTTAAACTTGCTGTTTATATTAAAGAACTGATGCCTGAATCTTCAACATATACATTCAATTATAAAGATGTTTCAACAGCCAAACCCATTCATATTATTGGTTTTGGTCCTGCTGGAATGTATGCTGCTTTGCGATGCATAGAATTAGGCTTCAAACCCATTGTGTTAGAACGCGGTAAAAATGTGAAAGATAGACGTCGCGACTTAAAAGCTATAAACCAAGACCATTTTGTTAACGAAGATTCTAATTATTGTTTTGGCGAAGGTGGTGCAGGAACTTATAGTGACGGAAAATTATACACACGTAGTTTAAAACGTGGCGATGTGCGACGCATTTTCGAAAATTTGGTGTTTCATGGTGCTACAGAGCAAATCTTAATAGATGCCCATCCACATATTGGCACGAACAAACTCCCAAAAGTAGTTCAGAATATTCGAGAAACCATATTAAAATATGGTGGCGAAATTCATTTTAAAAGCCGTGTTACAGACTTCATCATAAATGATAATAAGATTCAAGCAATACAATTACAAAACAATACAGAAATGGTTGTTGAGCGTGTTATTTTAGCAACAGGACATTCAGCAAGAGACATCTATTATTTATTGCATAAAAAAAATATTGCACTAAAAGCAAAATCTTTTGCAATGGGAGTTCGTGTCGAGCATCCACAGCATATAATAGATGCTATACAATACCATTGTAGTGGTAAACGCAGCGAATTATTACCAGCAGCTTCTTACAGTTTAGTGCAACAAATAAAAGGTAGAGGTGTGTATTCGTTTTGTATGTGTCCTGGCGGATTTATAGTTCCGGCAGCTACAGCAAATGGTGAAGTGGTTGTTAACGGAATGTCTCCATCCAAACGGAATAACACGTTTGCAAATTCTGGAATTGTAGTAGAAATTAATGTTGATACCGATTTACCAAAATATGAGCGGTTTGGAGTTTTTAAAGGCTTGGAATATCAGAAGGATTTAGAACGTTTGGCATTTACTTCTGGCGGAAGAAGTCAGGTTGCTCCTGCACAACGTTTAACCGATTTTGTAGAAGGCCGTTTATCAAACGATTTAAATACGACCTCATACCAACCTGGATTAAAATCGGCTCCTTTACATTCATTATTACCAAAATTAATAGGAAGCAACCTGCGAAAAGGCTTTGAAGTATTTGGACGTAAAATGAAAGGCTATTATACTGCTGAAGCTAATATTGTTGGTGTAGAGTCACGCACATCATCTCCTGTAAACATTCCGAGAAACGAAAATTTAGAACACCCTGAAATTAAAGGTCTTTTCCCTTGCGGCGAAGGAGCTGGTTATGCAGGTGGCATTGTTTCAGCAGCTATGGATGGCGAACGCTGTGCAGAAGCTGCAATTAAATCTGTAAGTACTTAAAGTGCCTAAAGTTTTAAGTGCTTAAAGTTTAATTTTATTGCTAAATTTGCAGCATTAAATTTTAATTTAACTTTAAAAAGTTCTTCCCTTATGGAAGACGGAAGATGGTTATGAACGCATATATATTTCCAGGGCAAGGTGCACAATTTTCAGGAATGGGTTTAGACCTTTATGAAAACTCTCCTTTAGCACAAG
>CAYRVY010000518.1:0-1904 GCA_964427695.1 uncultured Flavobacteriaceae bacterium | reverse complement strand
TGAAGATGGTACAATGGCTCGATTGAAACAACTCGTTAATGTAGCTCAAAAATTTAACCTTAAAATAATTTCTATTGAAGATCTAGTGGCTTATCGTATGGAACACGACTCTTTAATCGATAAAAAAGACGACTTTCAAATTGAAACACGTTTTGGAAGTTACCGTTTAAGAGCGTACCAACAAACTACCAACAATCAAATACATATAGCTTTAACAAAAGGAATATGGAGTCCTGACGAGCCTGTACTAACAAGAATAAACGCCACACTAGTTAACAACGATATTCTTGGAACACTTACCAATAACGCTGAAAAGAAATTAGATGACATGTTTAGAGTAATTAATGATGCAGGCAAAGGTGCTATTGTATTTATAAACCAACAAAGTCAATCTATGAATCTTTTAAAACGCTTAACTATTTTAAAAGAAAGCCAGATTGAACATAAAGTAGTAAAAGCACCAAGAATTGAAATGGATGCCAAAGACTTTGGTATTGGTGCACAAATACTTCATGATTTAAACATCCACAAACTTCGGTTAATCTCAAATACTAAACAAACTAAACGTGTTGGTATGATTGGTTATGGGTTGGAGATTGTTGAGTATGTGAGTTATTAAGATATTGCTTGCTTAACACATATTACCATCTTATCAGCTCTTTCCCTAACTTCATCTTCCGCCCAGGAAAGCTTTATTAAACACGATATATTACGACCAATATAATGGTCTGATTGCGGAAACTCTTTAGTTTGAAGGTATTTTAATCCATCTTTAACTTCTTGAGATAATGGATACAATGTTTTTAAATCTTTAAGATGTTGCCATTTACGAATATAGTGCCAATTATTGTCGTAGTAATGAAAACAAGAATCAACTTGGTTTTTATTAAAAGCATTAGAAACCTTTCGTGCTATTTCTAAATCTGGTAAAAAGAAACTTAAAAAAGAGTAGCTTTCCACTCCACCTTCAGGAACTGTTCTGAATGTTATTTCTGGAATTACAGATAATGCTTCACGAATAATTGTATAGTTTTTCTTTTGAATTGCAACAAACTCATCCAACCTTCTTAATTGCGCCAAACCTACAGCAGCATGAAGTTCAGATATTCTAAAGTTATAACCTAAAAAAGGATGTGACTCTGCTCCTCTATCACTACCAATATGATCGTGACCATGATCACTGTAATGGTCGGCATTTTTATAGAATTTTTCATTGTTTGTTAAAACTGCTCCACCTTCTCCACATGTAATAATCTTTACATAATCTAAAGACAAACATCCTAAATCACCAATACTTCCTAAAGATTTTCCAAAATAAGTTGCTCCAGTAGCTTGTGATGAATCTTCAATTAAAATTAGATTGTGTGTTTTGCAAATTAAACTTAAGGCATCCAGATTTGCCATACTACCACACATATGCACAGGCATTACAGCTTTGGTTTTATTAGTAACTGCCTTTTTTACTGCCTCTGGATCTAAAGTTAATGTATCATCAATTTCAACCAAAATGGGAATGGCTCCAAGCATAATAATGGCCTCAAAACTTGCCACAAAAGTAAAGGTTGGAATTATTACCTCATCTCCTGCTCCAATACCTGATGATGCTAATGCTATAGAAACTGCTGCTGTTCCGCTAGAAACTAACTGTGCATGTTTTACTTTTAACTGTTTTTCTAATTCAGCTTCTAATGTTTTAGCTTTCCAATGTCCATTACGCATAGCGTCAAAGCCATAACGCATTAGCACTCCGTTTTCTAATACATCGTTTAGCTCTTTGCGTTCGCTATCTCCAAATAATTCAAATCCAGGCATGTTTCAGTGTTCAGTGTTCAGTATTCAGTGTTCAGTATTCAGTGTTCAGTGTTCAGTATTCAGTGTACTCCCTGATTAGTGTTGACCGTTTT
>CAYRVY010000517.1:0-1909 GCA_964427695.1 uncultured Flavobacteriaceae bacterium | reverse complement strand
CAATATCTTCAATAGCGCAAACTGTAAGTAAATTTCCCATAGCCAAATAGGCTTGATTTATAGCCCATTTTTTAATTTGTTTTTTGGATTTTTTCTTAAAATCATTAAAAAGATAATTTTTAAAAGGCTTTAAAATTTCGTTTGGAGTGTTTCTAATCGTTTTTTCTCTTTTAAAATATGCCTCAATGAATTCTTTGTCGATATTAGTTTCAATACAAAACACCAGAACGTGTGAAGCCTGTGCAACTTGTTTCTGATTCATTGAATATTCTACCAAATTTTCTTGCAAGGTCTTATTTTTAATAATTACAAGCTTTATTGGTTGTAAGCCATAAGAAGTTGCTGTTAAATTAAAAGCTACTTTTAATATGTTTAGTTTTTCTATAGGAATATATAAATTGTTATCAAAAAATTTTGTTGCATAACGCCATTGTAGCTTTTCTATGATATTCATAAGTATGTTTTAATGTTTGTGACAAAAATAAGAATTAGTTAAGTTATATTATTATTTTTAAAAAAGATAAAACAATGCAATTGCATACAAAACTTTATTGGTAAAACCATAGCTTAAAAGCCATAAGGCTTACCATAATAATTAGAAAAATACGAATATAATTATCTCCCTTTTTTACTGCCAATCTACTTGAAATCCATGCACCAACCATGTTTCCGAAGGCAATAAAAAATCCATAAGTCCAATTTATTTTATCGTTCAAGGCAAACAAAACAATAGCTGCTCCTGTATAAATACATGCTATAGTAACCTTTGTTGCATTTGCTTTAACCAAAGACATTCCATTAAAATATTGCAAGAACAGAAGCAGGATAAAACCAATACCAGCATTTATAAACCCTCCATATATTCCTAAAAAGAAAAATACAATCATTGATATCCATAAATGTTTTCCTTGTATTCTTTCAACAAACCCATTCGCTATAAAATGCCTTTTTAAAATAATTAGTATCACAACCAAAATCATTATTATAGCTAATATCCTATTGAAGGTTTCTCCTTTTATATCAACAGCTATTTGAGCTCCAATTAAGGAACCTACAAGTGCAGTTGCACCACAATATATACTGAATGGAAATGTTGTAATTCCCTTTGACTTATAGCCAACAGCTCCTGTAAATGTCTGTAAAAATATACCTATTCTGTTTGTGCCATTGGCTATTGAAGGTGGCAGACCTAAAAAAATAAGCACAGGAAGTGTTAGTAAAGACCCTCCTCCTGCTATTGTGTTAACAAAACCAGCAATAAACCCTACAAATACAAGTAATAAGAGATTATAATCAAATTCAAGAATAGGCATTAAATATGTTTAATTTAGATGTAAAAATAAGAATATCCATGAGAGGAATATAGTCATTTAAAGTATTAATCTAAACATTTTAGAAGTTTGGATATCTTCAAACCAGCTTTTACAAAATAAACTAAAAAACCTTTGAAAGAAATAAAAAAGCATTCTATATTTGCATCCTCTTACGCAGAAACTGCTACAGAGGACGCAGATTGCAAACGGAGAATTGGCAGAGTGGTCGAATGCGGCAGTCTTGAAAACTGTTGAGGGTCACACCTCCGGGGGTTCGAATCCCTCATTCTCCGCAAAAAGAAACCCACAACTTTTGTTGTGGGTTTTGTATTTCCAGAAACGTTGAAAATTTATTTTCAAAAGAGAATGGAAATACAAAAGCTTACACTGCAATAGCAATGTTAGGGTTTCTATGCTTGTATTGGATATCCATACTGGGATTATTGAAAATAATTCCTCATTCTCCGTAAAAGGAAACCTATAACGAAAGGTGTAGGTTTTTTGTTTTAAGAGCGGCAAAAGTTTGCTTTTGTTAGTGAATAAAAAGCACTATCTCATAAACTGTGTAAGTTTAAAAAATAGCTTGGGTCATGACC
>CAYRVY010000516.1:0-1910 GCA_964427695.1 uncultured Flavobacteriaceae bacterium | reverse complement strand
TGTTTTTTTCATAATTAATTGTTTATTATTTAAAGCAAAAATAATCTTCAAATAACCCTTAAAAACTGATTTATATCATTGTTTGAAAACTATTTAGTTTTGTATAATAATTGTTATAATAAACATTTACATTTTATGGATAATGCATGGTTTTTCAGTTTAGTATATTTAAAATGTTTAAGGTTAATCTGTAAGTAAAAAAACTTTCAAAAACCTACCTGATCATATCTGCTAATAATTTCATAGCTTAAAAAATAAAGTAAGTATTTTTAGTGTTTGTTGACTAACAATTAATATGGTTTGTTATATATAATTATTCATCTTATCTATGAGAGTTCTCATACTTTAAAAATCCAATCTAAATGAAACGTTTGCCTTTTCAAATATTTATTTTTTTTCTTATCAGTGCTCCCTTTTTCAGCTTAAATGCACAAATAAAAAACCCAAGAAACATACCATATAATTGGAAAACAGATACTTTAAATAAAGTCATAGAGCTTTCAGAAATTACTGTTGCAGTTCCTCGAAATACTTTTCCAACAATAAATTATCCAAAGTTTATTAATAAAACCGAAGGTTTAATTGCATTCTTTATTCACGAACCTGTTATTTCTGTAGCTATTAAAGATGAAGCCAAAGCTTATCCGTTAAATATGCTAACGATGCACGAAATTTCTAATGATAGTTTAGGAGGAATTCCTATTTTGCCAACCTACTGTCCATTATGTAACTCTAGTATGGTTTATGATAGACGATTAACACATAAGGGAAAAGAATATCTATTAGATTTTGAAGTATCTGGAATGCTGCGAAATAGTGATATGATTATGGCAGATAAGCAAACTGAAACCTGGTGGCAGCAATTAATGGGTTTAGGTTTAGTTGGCGAATTAGCAGGAGCCTATTTAACTGTAATCCCTTCCATGATAATATCAGTTGAAGATTTTTTTAAAAGATATCCTAATGGAAAAATTTTATCTCCTAAAACCGGAACATATTCACAATCTATGTATGGAAAAAACCCTTATGTAAATTATGATGACAAAGCAAGTTTACCATATGATAGCTTTTTTAATCTTGATAAACTCGACACTCGATTGTCACCAATGGATCGCATCATAGATATTAAAGGTACTGATGGATATAAAATTTATCCCTTTTCTGTCATTTCTAAAAAAGGCGTTATTAACGATAAGTACAGCAATAAAAGCATTGTAATATTCTACAAAAAAGGTACAATCTCTGTTTTAGATAAAAAAGATATATCAAAATCGAAAGATATTGGTTCGGCTACAGTTTTTTCTTCTGTTTTAGATGGAAAATCTTTGACTTTTAAAAAGAAAAATGATTTATTTGTAGATATCCAAACTACAAGCATTTGGGATATTACTGGACAATGTATTGAAGGCAAACTTAAAGGTAAAATTCTTACACCAGAAGCACATGGTAACCATTTTGCTTTTGCATGGTTAGCTTTTTATCCAGAATCTGAAATTTATAAAAATTAAAATGACAAGTAACAACTTTAAATTAACCATTCATCTTTTTATACTTTCATTACTATTATTTGCTTGCAAGACCGATAATAACTTACCAGACCCATTACAAGCAGGATGGAATACTAAAGCGGTTTGCGAATTGTTAGAAGATAATGAAAACATTAGAGTATTAAAATGTACTTTTAAGCCAGGTGTTGGACACGAAAAACATTATCATAATCGGCATTTTGGCTATGCATTGGCTGGCAGTAAATTTAGAATTACAGACGCAAGTGGTACAAGAGAAGTAAGTTTTCCTACCAATGGTTATTTTTACAGTGAAGGCACAGATTGGCATGAAGTATTAAATATTGGAGACAGCACAGCCATTTTTTTAATTATTGAACCTAAATAAAATACTAACTAATGAAA
>CAYRVY010000515.1:0-1916 GCA_964427695.1 uncultured Flavobacteriaceae bacterium | reverse complement strand
GTCGTGAAAATTCATAAATTCATTTTAATGCTTATAGATGTACAATATATCTACAATTTTTTAATCTAACAAAGAATGCTGTGTCATTGCTATGGGTTGTTCTATTCCCATAAGTTTAAGAATTGTAGGTGCAATATCTCCTAAAACACCATTATGTATTGATTTTAAATCTTTGTCTATTAAAATAATAGGCACTGGGTTTGTCGTATGTGATGTATGAGGAGAACCATCTGGATTTGCCATGGTTTCACAATTACCATGATCTGCAATAAGAATAGTTGTATAATTGTTTTTGAGAGCAGTTGTAATAATGTCTTTTACACACTCATCAACAGCTTCACATGCTTTTATCGCAGCATTCATAACTCCAGTATGCCCAACCATATCTCCATTAGCAAAATTAAGGCACACAAAATCTACTTCAGCTTTTTCAAGTTCTGGAATAAGAGCATCACGCAACTCGAAGGCACTCATTTCTGGTTTTAGATCGTAAGTTGCTACTTTAGGAGAGTTTCGTAAAATTCGGGTTTCGCCTATAAAAGGTTTTTCGCGTCCTCCTGAAAAGAAAAAAGTGACATGAGGATACTTTTCGGTTTCAGCTATTCGTATTTGTGTTTTATGATATTTTTCTAAAACTTCGCCTAAAGTATCAGAAAGATTTTCTTTTTTAAAAATTATGTTGATGCCTTCGAAAGCATCATCATAATTAGTCATGGTTACATAATACAAATTGAGTTTATGCATATTTTGCTCATGAAAATCTTTTTGAGTTAATGCTTGAGTAAGTTGTCTGCCACGATCTGTTCTGAAATTAAAAAATAGTATTACATCATCGTTTTTAATAGTTGTTATTGGTTTCTCGTTACTATCTACCATCACAATTGGCTTTATAAACTCATCTGTAATGTTATTATGGTAACTTTCCAGAATAGATTTTTGAGCGTTTGATGATTTTTCACCTATGCCATTTACCAAACCATCATAAGCCAATTTAATGCGTTCCCAACGATTATCTCTATCCATAGCGTAGTAGCGACCAGTAATAGTTGCCAATTTACTATTGGTATTTTTTATATGATCTTCAAGTTCAGTAACAAAACCAAGTCCAGATTTAGGATCTACGTCACGACCATCTGTAAAGGCATGAATAAAAGAATTTTGAATTCCAAATTCTTCGGCAACATCTATTAAAGCTAATAAATGATTGATATGAGAATGCACACCACCATCACTTAACAATCCTAAAAAATGAACATTTTTGTTGTTGGTTTTGGCATGATTAAAAGCATCAACTAATACTTTTTCATGCTTTAAAGTATCATTTTTTACTGCCAGATTAACCTTAACTAAATCTTGGTAAACAATTCTTCCTGCACCAAGATTTATATGTCCAACTTCGCTATTTCCCATTTGCCCTTCAGGTAATCCAACATGTAAACCATCAGTTCTCAAACTTGCACTTGGATATGTAGCGTAGAGGGAATCAATAAAAGGAGTATTTGCATGATCGATTGCAGACACTTTTGGGTCTGGAGATTTTCCCCAACCATCAAGAATCATTAAGATTACTTTTTTGTTCATTTATTGTGAGTTATAAATGCAAAGATAAAAAACAAAACCCTGTCAAACAGCAGGATTTTAAATGAAAACTTATTCAATAGTATTATAAGTTTTTATATTTCTCAATAGTTTCTTTAATTTATTTTAAATTATTTAAAGTTGAATTTGGTTCAATCTCATAAGGCACTTTATTGTATTCAAAAATTCGTGCTGTAAGACCACCTTTAAGAGTAATTTTGTTATTAAAAATATGCAAATAACTACCTTCTCTTAAACCAACAACAGGCTGCGTATTAAAATTATGGAATTCCTGTATTCTTGTTTCTCTGGTTTCTCCCATATGTTTGCTTGTTGAG
>CAYRVY010000514.1:0-1925 GCA_964427695.1 uncultured Flavobacteriaceae bacterium | reverse complement strand
TTTGTCTTGATTATTGGATATTCATTCGTCTTTTCATTATATAAATTTTCTTCATCAAATAATGTTATAGATGAGAATAATATCACGATAATGAATTATAATGTGAGACTCTTTAATCTCTATAATTGGATTTCTGAAAATGATGTTGAAGCAAAAATTGTTTCGTTTATAAATGAAGAGCAGCCAGATATTATTTGTTTTCAAGAATACTTTCCGCATGATAATGTGGATTTATCTTTTTATAAATATAAGTATGAAGAACTTTCTGGAAAAAGCGTAAAAAACGGACAAGCTATTTTTTCAAAATATCCTATAATAAAATCGGGTTCTATAAATTTTCCGAATACAGAAAATAATGCTATTTATGCAGATGTTGTTAAAGGAACGGATACTATTAGGGTTTATAATGTGCATTTACAATCGTCTGGTATTAATCCTGAAGTTGAAAGTTTAAACAAAGAAAATTCAGAAAGATTATTTAAACGTGTTGTTAAGACTTTTAAAATACAGCAATCTCAAGTTGAATTATTTTTAAACCATAAGGAAACATCGCCTTATAAAGTAATAATTTGTGGCGATTTTAATAATACACCTTTTTCTTATGTATATAGAGAAATTAAAGGCGAATTAATAGATGCTTTTGAAGAAGCTGGTAATGGATTTGGTCGCACTTTCGACTTTAAATATTTCCCGGTTAGAATAGATTTTATTCTTGTAGATAAATCCTTTATTGTAAATGGGTTTAAAAATTACAAAGAAAAACTATCTGACCATTATCCTATTATGACATCTGTAAGTTTTGAGAAATAACCACCTCGAATTCTATTTCTTTATTTTGAAATAGAATCCACTCCTCCTTTAAAAAGAGGAGAACTAAAAGGCAAATAATAAATAGTTTTCCTTCCCTTGTCAAGGGAAGGTGTCTGAAAGACGGAAGGGTTTTTTACATAAATAAGCAATCTACTTTATCTGCAATGATGTGAATTATTAGACCTAAACCTAGCAGTCTCGTTTTTTTAGGAATGATAAACAATAAATATATGGCAATTGCAATATAAGAATGTAAGGGATGGAAGTTAATACTACATCTATTTGCATCAAAAATTGGTGTTGCCAACAGATGGTCTAAATCTATAAGCATTGTACAAATCATAATAAGATAAGCGTATTTCCACTTCGATTTAAAAAAAATAAATGCAATTATAAGAGGAAGCAGAAAGTGAATGCAATAATGTAAAACAGGTTGAAGCATTATACGATTAATTTTTGAGATTGTAGATAGCTTAAAGCGTTTGTTCCCTCGTTAAACAGTAGGTCTAAAATGCTCAAGTTGTTTATAAAACCATGTTTATTGTTAAACACTTGTATGTAAACACTAAATTGTTGCTGTTGTTTTTGTGTGGTATGTACGAGGTGTCTTAAATCGGTTTTGTTTTCAATTGTTTTTTGATAGGATTCTGTTTTATTAAATTTTAAATCAAGTTGCAGGCAATTAAAAATCACGTTCAAACATTTAAAGTTAAAATCTAAAAGGTAGGTTTCTTTGTGAGAAAACAATGGTCTAAGTTCGTCTTCATAAAACTCAAAAAAAGGTGATGTTCTGTACGCACTTTGTAAAGATTTCCAGTGTTGAGATTGCCAATTGGTATTATTAGCAATTTTAATATCTCTATATTTTTGACGATTCTTTTGAGTATAAACAACAGGAATGCTTAAAATTAATTTTCCGTTAGCAGCATAAATAGTAGTTCTATTTCTAAAGGTTTGCTTTTGGTAGTTGTCTTCAACTTCTAATAGTAAAGTTTCAGCATTTGCTATACCAACAAAATGCGCAATGCTTGGGAAATATGTTGGATGCAGAAGAATGTTCATTTATTTAATAGAACGCTGATGACGCTGATTTTTTATGATAAAAACTGATTACT
>CAYRVY010000513.1:0-1930 GCA_964427695.1 uncultured Flavobacteriaceae bacterium | reverse complement strand
TTCTGTGAGAGGTTTAGGGGTGAAATTCCCCTTTACCTACTCGACTTTTTTATTCAGTTCATATAATCGACTTTCCAAATACTTTTTGATAAGTCAAATAATAATTCTTGTCTATCGGTTATTGTCGAACTGTTCCAATCGTCATAAGATTTCAATCGTTGATTTATTCTCGTAATTGCTGTATTTGTTCCAACATTTTCGAGTAATGAAATTGATTTAGTCAGATATATAGATGATTTGGCATATTCGCCAACTTTATGATTGTAAAAATCACTGTTACCAATTGAAGCGTTTATACTTTTTTCGAGTAAAGTCAGATTCCCAAGTTTTATTTTTACTTCATCATATTCTTCTCCAATTTTTTCTCTTAATCCATTTTCTGGTTTAAATGGAAGTATGTGCTCAACTTCAATTCCAGTCGTAATGTAGTTATCAAGTGTTTGAGGAATGTATGAGCCTAATCTTTGTTGGTCAATGTATTGTGCAATTTTTGCTAAAATATATCGCATACGGTATTGTTGTACAGAATGTTGATTTAAAATCAAGAAACTGCTTTTATAGCTATTTTGTTTATCAGTAACTTCAGGTTCGATTTTGTCTTTAACAAACTGATTTAATTCTTCTTCTGTTTTTATTTTAATTAAATCTTTAGCCCATTTTGAAAAGTTTCTTTCAAATTCTTTTGTTGGTTCTCTTGTTATGAAGTAAAAGAAAATCAATGTTTCTATTTGCTTTGCTAAATGGTCAAAAAGTGGTTTTGATAATTTTCGAGCAGCTAAAAGCAAGATTAAATGTTGACGGAATGAACCACCACCTAACTTTTTAATATTGTTTAAATAAATGTTTTGACCGTGTTCATCATTTGCATTGAAGAATTTTACAAAAATGTTTGCATTTTCAATTAATAAATCGACAAAATCGAATGGCTTATTTATGTAATTACATTGGGTAGCATTTTCTGGTTTTGTAATCCAATTGTAAATTTCATCTTCTCGAAGTATTTCATCTCCTTTTGGACTATTTACATTATAATTTGCCATTATAAAATAACGAAGAAAACGTAAAGGTTTTTCATTGTTTTTATCCAATATCTCAACAAGTTGTTGCCATTTACTATTCAGTTTTGTAAACTCATCACGTTCAACTTGTCTAAAGATTAGGTTTTTTAACAAATCCATTGGGTTTAGTCCAATTCCTCTTTCGTTAATAGTTTCAAATATTTTAAGAGCATCATTTATTTCTGGTGTCTCAATCTGAATAAATTTGAGTTTTCTATATAAGTAAACAAAGAATTTTTTTAGTCGGTCAGACTTTTCTTTTTCAAAATTTTGAGTAATAAATACAATTATATTTTCATAGGCATTAAATAGTCGGTCTGCTGAACCTTTTAAATTCGCTGGTCTGTCGGAAAGTGATGAAATGATTGTTAAAATGTTCGAAGAGTCTTTGTACTGTAATTCTAATTTGAATTTATCAATTGAATCTCCCAAAGCATTAACAGTTTTATCCTTAATCATTCGGTCAAGCGTATCTGTGTCTAAATCCCATTCTTTGTAAATGTATTTTAAAGCACAAATTATAAGAAAAAGGGTAGTAGTTCTTTGTTGACCATCTATTAATTCGAAACAACCGTTTTCATCTTTAAATACTACTGTACTTCCTATAAAGTATTCTTTATTGTGGTTATTGTCAAACTCGTCAAAAACATCAGTTAATAATTGGGTTACTTGTCTTTCTTCCCAAATATATTCTCTTTGATAATCTGGAACTACATAGAAATTTTTAAAACAATTTTCTAAATCGAGATAATTGAATTGGATTTGAATGTTATTTTTTTCGCTCATATTTTTGGTTAGTTCGGTTTTTTTTAGCTTGTTGCCAACGGTTTGTGTATGGAACGTAGCGTATAAGAAGACGCTAATTTTTCGGA
>CAYRVY010000512.1:0-1945 GCA_964427695.1 uncultured Flavobacteriaceae bacterium | reverse complement strand
CGTCTTCCAATTACAGCAAGCATTTCGGCTTCGTTGCTTTTTAATAATTGTTGCAGGTTTTTTATTTCATCTTCTCTTCCAATAAGCTTACTCATAAATTTATATTTAGCGGAATAACACAAATATAATAACATTTCGCTGATTATAAAATTAATAATTAGCGAAAAACATTAAAATCATCTTGTTTTCGCTAAACATATTAAAAAACTGCTGGTAGGTTATGTAAGACATTTAGGAGCATAAACCAAAGATACTATTATTTGTGTGTCGCTTTTATATTAGAAGTGCCAACTTGATTTTGTAAGAAAAAACAGCTACCTTCGTTCCTGTCTGCCGTTAGGCAGATAACATTCGATAAAATCAAACCTGTGCTGAATTTATCTTAACATTGGCAACAATTAAAAAAATGCATTCTGAATCAAGATGATCAAATAACTACTGAGAACTTTTTTGCTTCTGACCTTTTCTCGAAATGGATGAAAATGATTAAGCAGGCAGAAAAATCTATTTGGATATTCACTCCTTATTTAGATTTCACAATTAATAAACTCCTACGAAATTCTAAAGACGAAATAGAAATAGTAATTATTACATCGTTAGACGGAGATAGTTTATTTCAAAGGGGATATCAACTAGAAGCTCTTAAAGAGTTAATTGCACAGGGTATTGTCGTCAGAAACTTGAGTGGTTTGCACGCTAAAGTATTACTAGTTGATGACGATTTAATTTCTTTAGGTTCCCAAAATTTTACTTCTAGAGGCAGAAAAAATAAAGAAGCTGGTTTTCAGTCTAATGTCTCATTTTTTGGGTCAGACATTTTAAAAATCTTAAAGGATTGGTGTTCTAAAGCACAATTTGTTAATGCCGAATTAATTGATTCACTGCTTCAATATGTTAAGGATAACCAAGATGAACTCTCTAGTATAAAAGCAAAATTCGAAGAAGACGTAAAGACGATTATCAATGAATTATCAATTAATCAAGAAGCTTTTACAATAACAAAATCAGATAATCATAGTAGCACCATTAGATTTCCGCAAGGTGAAGCCATATTAACTAAAATATTATCTGGTGAATACAATAATCATTATTCCTTTTATGCTGGCGATAATAATAATTTACTAACATGGACAAAGACTAATGTTAATGGCAAGGAGGAGATATTTGAGATTCCAGATCGTTACTATTTCCCTGCACTTAATTTAAAGAATTTGGAAATGGCTTTTCTAAGGCTTCATAAAACTAGGATTACTTATATGAAATCAGGATTTAAAATTGAACCAGAATTTTATTTTAATAATGCGGGAGAGGCTGATATAACTGGATTAAAGATAAAGGATAAGAGGTTTTCAATAGATTTTGGGTTTTGTAAAAGAAATACTAAAGAAGCCAATATTAAAATCACTTTATCCAATAGTGACTTAGGAAACACAACATTATACTTCCTATTTAATTCAATTAATTTTAAAATGGTCAAACATGAATCTAGTAATAAAGACTGCAAAATTTTCATTACTGATAACTTTTTAAGCAATCAAAGACAAGTTAATGATTTTTTAAAGGAACAAATCCTGTATCAATATAGAAAAACCCCGAATAATCAGCCAGCGGAAATAGAAAAATTTTTGATCAAAAATAATTATAAATTGGGAGTTATATATTATGAAAATTGCCCGATTCTTATTTTTGAAGAATATTAAAACAGTTGCCAACACCGTATCCTATGAAAAGCACTAGCCTACTTACGAAAATCCTCTTAGATTTTCTCTTCGGTTTATATTTGCTAAATTAGGTGATTGAAACATGCAACAAATCATATACAAATACGTTAAACGAAACTCAAACCCCCAAAAAGAGTTTTAAACTTTAGCACTTACCGATTTAAAAAATACATAGCCAAAACCTAAAAAAAGCATGAGGTGAAAAGGGAATAAGCCAAAATCGC
>CAYRVY010000511.1:0-1948 GCA_964427695.1 uncultured Flavobacteriaceae bacterium | reverse complement strand
AACAATATTTTCCTTAAAATTTAACTGCTAAAGCCATTCTAAAAAATAGTCCATCATTTCTTCTTTAAGCTCATAATGAAGTTTAATATAAGTTTTCATATCATCTCGCAATGGGCTTTGTTCGTTTTGCAATCTCCCATCTAAATCTTCTTGATAATTTACATGATTGATGTTTTTTATTTTTGCTTTACATTTATGCGATAGCTTAGAAATAGCACTTTTTTCTAACATAATTCGATTCTGAAAACTTTCTAAAGGAATTAAAGATTCTCTACTAAATTCTCTACTTGCAATTTCCTCAAGTTTTTCTTGAAAAGTATCCATTTCATTAAAATGAAATCTTAATTCTCTTCTCCATGTTTCTAAATTAAACTTTAAATCACTTAAATATAATACTTTGGTCTGCATATCTATAAATTTTAATTGTTAGTGCTTTTTTGTATTAATTCTTCCTGAATATTGTGTGGTACTGGTTGATAAGATGAAAACACAGATCTAAATGTAGCTCTACCTTGTGTTATCGAGCGTAAATCTGTTGAGTAGCCATACAATTCTGCTACTGGAGTCATACATTTTAAAATTTGATATTTATCATTAGTATCGAAACCCTGTATAATAGATCTTCGAGATTGTAAGTCGGTCATTACATTGCCAATCATTTCTTCAGGAACTTTTACAACTAATTCTTGTACAGGTTCCAGCAATTTAGGTTTTGCATTTAAAAAAGCTTCTTTAAATGCATGTGCTCCTGCAATTTTAAATGAAATATCATTTGAGTCAACAGAATGCATTTTACCATCGTAAACCATTACTCTTACATCTCTTACATACGATTTTGTTATTGGACCCGTTTCCATTACTTCTAATACACCTTTCATAATAGATGGTAAGTAACGCAAATCTATAACTCCTCCTACAATACAGTTATAGAACACTAACTTTCCTCCCCAAGATAATTCTACCACTTCTTTACCTCTAATGTTAAACCCTTGAGGTTCTTCAATACCTTCATACCAAGGTTCAATCTTTAAATGAACTTCTCCAAATTGACCAGATCCACCCGATTGTTTTTTATGTTTATAACTTGCTGTAGAGGTGCGTTGTATGGTTTCTCTATAAGGTATTCTTGGTTTTTCAAATTTAGCTTCAATGCCATAAATGTTTTTTAATGTCCAGTCTATTGTAGCCAAATGTAATTCGCCCTGACAGCCAATAAGTTGCTGTTTTAATTCTTTAGAGTATTCTGATACTATTGTTGGATCTTGACTATGTAATTTTTTAAGGGCTTCATGCAATTTTTCTTCATCTTTCTTATTAACTGCACTTACTGTTTTTTTAATTCTTGGTTCAGGATATTTAATTGGTTTTATCGTAATAGGTTTATGTGTAGTATGTAAGGTGTCGTTAGTTTCGGTATATTTAAGTTTTAGTGTAGCTCCAATATCTCCAACTGTTAATTTTGATACTGATTCTCTTTTTTTACCATCCATAATAAAAAGTTGATTGAGAATTTCGGTTTCATTATTTCTGGAATTTACCAATTTATCGTTAAGCTTAACTTCGCCAGATTTAACTTTAAAAAATGTTATTTGCCCCAAATTAGGTTGATAAATCGTTTTGAAAACAAATAATACTGTTGGTTCCTCTTTTTTACGAATTACTTCTTCTCCTTCAACACTTTGCTCCAATTTTAAATCGGCTGCTGCTGGTGCTACATTATCTATAAAACCCATTAGCCTTCCTGTTCCCATATCGTTTAAAGCCGAAACACAAAAAACAGGGAATAATTCATGATTAAGCATTCCTGCTTTAATTCCTTGGCGCATTTCATCCTCATTTAAAGTGCCTTTATCAAAAAATAATTCTAGTAATTCTTCATCATTTTCAGCAGCTTTTTCAATCAATTCATTATGGAGCTTATCTGCTATTTCTTTTTGATCTTCGGGAA
>CAYRVY010000510.1:0-1950 GCA_964427695.1 uncultured Flavobacteriaceae bacterium | reverse complement strand
CCATCATCACTAGGCGAAGTAGTAATATTAGGATTACCCCTGGGGACAAACAATTCTCCGTCTATATAGCAATAAAAAGAATGGTCTCCAGTAGGTAGTTCTTGTTCATCATTACAAGATGCTGATGTAAATAATAGTATAAAAAAACTATATTTTACAATGTTTTTAAATGTTTTCATTTTTTAAATTTTTATATGTTAATCTGTAATTATCATTTTTGTTAATACTTTTCCTTGCACATTGACTTTTAAAATTTTAACTTTACCTGAATTAACCGAATTATTAAAGTTTACTTCATCTTGATTTGGTATAATATCATGTGTTTTAATGCCGTAGATGTTGTATAATTCTGAGGTGGTTATGTTTTGAATTTGACTATTACAAGGATTTATTATTCTATATCTATTTTGATTTGTCTTTTGAATATATAAATCATTATCAGAAATACCATCATCACAAGGATCAATTGTAAGAAAAGGAGCTAAACCAAATGTTCGTGTTGTTGTTCCACAAGAATTGGTTATTTGTACTTGACCTGAAACAAACCAACCATTACCTGTACCTGATGCATAAGCAGAGTTTGAATTATTTGAAGCGTGTAAAGTACCATCTCCACCTGTTTGAGTCCAAACAACGCTAGTAATTCCTTGTAAATTGTAATTAATCCAATTACCTGTTAATTCAATTTCTGGAAAATTACCAGGATTGATAGCAGAACTAATAGATGGTTTGCCAATTATTTTTTTAGTTTCTGTTTGACCATTAGAAGTTGCTGTAATCCATTTGTTATTTAAATTTGAAATTGATTTTACTATAATTTCACTATTATTAGATGAAATTACTTGTAAATTACTTGAAGTTGTCCAATTAATAGTATTAGTACTACATTGATTTGATGCAACAGTATATGTTGAAGTTTGATTTAAACATAATTTACTTAAACCATTTATAGTAATATTTGCTGTTGAATTAGAGCAATTACCATTATAAACACTTGGGTCTTGTGGATTTCCTTCAACTTCTTCTAATAGCCAAGTAATACCTCCTATATGTAAATCGGCATGTTCTTGATTTTCTAGTGGTGCGTAATAACTATCAAAAGGAGTTTCGCCTGTACATACTAAATCTCTTGAACCTAAACACTCGCGCCATGAATTATTTATGCCTGAAAAAGCTAGTGCGCTTTTTGTGGGAACAAAACAAAAATCATCATTCATGTCAATCCAAAAAGAATTCACGAATAAACTTAAAAGTAATTTTTGACCAAAATTAGGACTATTATTGCCAAGATTATCAAAATTAATATTAGTCATAAGATTTGAAAAATAAAAATACGGAAAATTACCACCTATTCCTTCTTCAACTCTTCCTTTAATATTTAAGTATCCTCCAGATGAATTATCTAAACTACCAAAAGATGAAGATGATGAACTTCTCTTTTTTATATCTGCTTGTGTATTTGCTCCCCACCAATTTTTTTTTAAATATCTAAATACAACTTTCTGACCAGAATCTTTTGTGTAATTTACCAATACTGATCGTCTTAAAAATCCCCAAAAAGCCGTTAATTCAGCATTGACAAAATTCCCTCCTGTATCTGATTTTTCTTCACTAATAATACTACCATTAATTACAGCAACGTTTCTGCTTTGTTGTGGAAAACCTATTCGTTCTAATTCTGTTTGAAACCTATTTCTGAAATTTGGAGCACCTTGAGGGAGTCCTTCAGAATATGATAAATAGTGACTAATTAACATTTGTTTTGCTGCAGGAGATTTTATTGGCTTTTTTGCTAAAGCAACATCAAAATAATCGATTGCCTTTTGCATACCAATAGAAATGTTTGCTCCTTTATGAGGTCCATCAAAAGAAACAAATAAATCAACATTATGAGTTTCATTATCTTCTTCCATTTCAGCAAGTGCATATTGAACAACTAAAGCACCCATA
>CAYRVY010000509.1:0-1952 GCA_964427695.1 uncultured Flavobacteriaceae bacterium | reverse complement strand
CGAATTAACAGGGAATCCGTTTTTGGAAATCACTAAATGGGATATTGCTGAAGATATTATTAAATTTAACTTTTGCTTTCCTATTGAAGAAAGAAATCACTACCCAGCTACCAATGTTGTAAAATTTAAGAAAACAAAAGAGAAACTTGCTCTAAAGGCAATTTTTAATGGAAATTATAAAATATCAGATAAAGCATGGTATGCTATAATTGATTATGCACAAACAAACAAAATTGATATAGAAAAATTACCTGTAGAAGTATTTTTAAACGATCCACATAACGGAGGAAATGCTTTAGACTGGGAGGCTAAAATTTATATGCCAATAAAAGATTATTAAAACACAGAAGTAATAAACGAAATCACAAAAAAGGGATTAAGGAGCAGCCGCTGTTGTTTTAACTGATGTTTTTGGAGATAACTTCGCTTTTGAGGATGATGCAGAATTGATTTACGGTTTACCTATAAGAAGTTTTTCTTCTTTTAATCAGGCAGTGAAGCAGCTATAAGTAGAATGTATGTTGGTATCCATTATCGTGTAGCTGTTGAAATTGGAGTTAAACGAGGAAGAGATTTAGGTAAGTTTGTAATAAGAAATCTTGAGATGACATCAAAAAACAAGCAATAATAATATATAAAAAATATAATTTATGAATACACAAGCAACATCAATATTAGCAGGTCGTTCGTTATTGTTTTGGCGAATTGCTCAAACATTAGTTGGATTAATAGGATTAAGTATTTTCTTCTCATTAATTTTCTTTCCGGAAATAGGAATACACGCATTTTGGAATGTTTTAATTCCGGTTGCTCCTTTATTGGTAGTAGTAGCTGCTGGCTTATGGCGAAATATTTGTCCGTTAGCATCTGCGTCACTTATTTCTCGCCATTTTGGTTTTGCAAGGAATAAAAAGCTAAAAGTAAAACAACAAGGAAAGTTACAATTAATTTCGGTGATTTTATTATTATTAATTGTGCCTTTAAGGCATACTATTTTTAATGCAAATGGTGCAGCAACAGCTATAGTAATTGCTATATTGGCTTTAATTGCTGTTTATGTAAGTTTTCGTTATGATTGGAAAAGTGCTTGGTGTTCTGGTTTGTGTCCAATACATCCTGTAGAAAAGTTATATGGTAGAAAAAACTTATTTGTATTGCCTAACGCACATTGTAAATCTTGTGTTGAATGTGTTAGTCCCTGTCCAGATTCTACCCCTTCAATTCATCCTCTTTATAAAAAGAAAAAGAGATTAATGAGTCGTGAAATTGCTGGTACTTTAATGATTGGAGGATTTCCAGGTTTTATTTGGGGATGGTTTCATGTACAAGATTATTACAATAATGAAGGTTGGAAACATTTAATTTCGACCTATGCATACCCTTTAATTGCAATGACAATTACTTTAATATTTTTCCTTGTATTAAAAAAAATAATTATTAAAAAATACCAAATGATACTTATTAATGTATTTGCCGCAGCATCTGTTTCTATCTATTATTGGTATCGCTTTCCAGCTCTTATTGGTTTTGGTATATTTAAAGGGGATGGTATGTTGATTGATTTAACCCAATCTTTGCCACATTGGTTTCCAGTAGTATTACAAATTTCAACAACGCTATTTTTTGCTTGGTGGTTAGTTTTTAATAAAAAAGAAATAACTAGTTGGGTAATTAGACCGCCTTATATTAGGCAAAATAAATCAATTAGAAACATTATCAAACCAATTGCATAGTTAAATTGGTGTAAATTAGAAAATCGAAATTTATATGCCAATAAAAAATAAAGCACAATAGATAGGGTACTGTTCAATATTAAATATTTAATTCAGATATTGTAGTGAATAAACTGCCTCGACACAGAGGGGCGGGAAATTAAACCACATCTTCTCGTCCGCCAAAGCGGAACGCGAAGGAGGATTAAAAAAATTTAATGAACCATTCCATTGATAAAT
>CAYRVY010000508.1:0-1953 GCA_964427695.1 uncultured Flavobacteriaceae bacterium | reverse complement strand
ACATACATGGACAAAACTGGACGCAACGGAATTAGAGTTGGTGATTTAGAATTAGTTAATTGGAAAGAAAAATATCGTGCTTTAGCAAATAAGCATGAAAAAATGTTAGCCTTCTATAATGTTGACCTACAATATAATCTTGAAGAGTTAGAGATCGATTTCTTTAAAGCCATCGAAGCTTTAAAAACATTAACGTTTATCGACTCTGAAGAATATATACATCAAGCATTAAAAAAGGAAAAATCTATTTTAGCCGAAGGTGCTCAAGGCTCGTTATTAGATATCGATTTTGGAACCTATCCATTTGTAACTTCATCTAATACTACTGCAGCAGGTGCCTGTACAGGTTTAGGTGTAGCTCCGAATAACATTGGAGAGGTATTTGGCATTTTTAAAGCCTATACTACAAGAGTAGGATCTGGTCCATTTCCAACAGAATTATTTGATGAAGTTGGCGAAACCATGGGACGCGTTGGTAACGAATTTGGTGCAACAACAGGAAGAAGTCGTCGTTGTGGCTGGTTAGATCTTGTAGCCTTAAGGTATGCCTGCCAAATAAATGGTGTAACACAGCTAATGATGATGAAAGGTGATGTACTATCAGGTTTTAAAACCTTAAAAATATGTACAGCATATAACTATAAAGGTAAAGTTATTACACATTTGCCTTATAATATTGAAGCCGAAAATGTAACACCAATATATACCGAATTTAAAGGTTGGAGCGAGGATTTAACTAAAATGGAAAAAGACTCACAGCTTCCTAAAGAGTTAAACGAATACATAAGTTTTTTAGAAACAGAATTACAACTACCCATTAAAATAGTATCTGTTGGACCAGATAGGAAACAAACTATTTTTAGGTAATTTAATTTTTCATTGGTAAATGATATAAGTATTAAATATTTTATAACTCGCAATAAAAGACTAATATAATAGTTATTTTTACCAGAAATATTCAACATTTGAAACTACATAAATCTGTATATCTATTCTTCTTGTTTACTCTTTTTTTATCGAGTTTTTCATATTCCCAAGAACGACGAAGAATTGAAATTGATTATTCAGGTTTTTTAGATAAGGACGACATTAAATATCCCGATGCCACTATTTTAACCAGAGATGATATGAACCAGGTTAAAATTTCGCATGATGGTATTATCATGTGGTGCGACCAAGCAATTCATTATACTAAAGAAGATTTTATTGAAGCTTATGGTAACGTCCTTATTAAACAAGGTGATACCATAACTATGACCTCAAAGTATGCGGAATACAGTGGACGCACAAAACTTGCATTTGCCAGTGGAAATGTGGTGCTAACAGACCCTACATCAATAATAACAACAGAGACTTTATTTTTTGATCGTGTAAAACAAGAAGCCTTTTACAAATCGAAAGGGAAAGTTGTAAAAGATACTTCTGGAACTATTACAAGCCAGATTGGAAGATACTACATGAATACAAAAAAGTATCAATTTGTACAAAATGTAAAATTGGTAAATCCAAATTATGTTATAGATA
Organism: uncultured Flavobacteriaceae bacterium; assembly: GCA_964427695.1. Classification (GTDB taxonomy): domain Bacteria; phylum Bacteroidota; class Bacteroidia; order Flavobacteriales; family Flavobacteriaceae; genus PRS1. Next base: position 429 of record CAYRVY010000508.1, on the reverse strand, counting down.
CTGACCAGTTAGATTTTTATTCAGAAACTGGTCATGCATACTTATATGGACCAACAACAATAACCGGAGAAGACAGTAAAATTTATTGCGAAAAAGGGTTTTACGACACAAATAATGATGTAGGCTATTTTGTAAAAAAATCAAGGATATATTATGATAATCGTATTGTTGAAGGCGATAGCATATATTATGATAGAAACCAAAATTTTGCATCTGCCACTAACAACATAAAAGTTACAGACACAATAAATAACTTTATTGTAAAGGGTCATTATGCTGAAGTCTTTCGAGAAAAAGATTCTGTTTTTATAACTAAACGTGCCTTGGCAATAAGTGTGAGAGATAACGATTCAATTTATATACATAGCGATACCATTAGAGTTACAGGACCACCAGAGCATCGTATTACCAAAGCCTTTTATAATGCCA
>CAYRVY010000507.1:0-1959 GCA_964427695.1 uncultured Flavobacteriaceae bacterium | reverse complement strand
AACTAGAGTTTGCAAAAACCTATATGTCTTTATTAAAAATGCGTTTTGAAGATAGTATCATTTTCGATATTCCAGAAAAGGCTTCAAATCCAGAAAGCAAAGTTGTGCCTTTATCGTTACAGCTATTGTTGGAAAATGCGGTAAAGCATAATATTGTAACAGCAAACAAACCCTTACATATAAAAATTTATGAAGCTAATGGAACTCTGGTTATAGAAAACAATTTACAACCTAAACAAATCATAAAAAAAGGTAGTGGAGTAGGTTTAAGTAATATCATGCAGCGTTACAACCTATTAACCAATAAAAAAGTAAATATCAATCATCAAGCTAACAGTTTTGCAGTAGCAATACCGATGCTTACAAAACAAATAAAAATTATGAGAACACAATCAACAACTCAACTTGACGATGGTTATGTTAGAGCACGTAAACATGTAGAAGAATTAAAAGAGTTTTATTACAGTTTAATTTCATATTGTATAGTTATACCATTTTTGATTTTTATTAATTTGTGGACATCGCCTCATTACCAATGGTTTTGGTGGCCTATGTTAGGTTGGGGAATTGGATTAGCATTTCAAGCCTATAAAGTTTTTGTAAACGATAGTGTTTTAGGTTCAAACTGGGAGCGACGTAAGATAGATGAGTTTATGCAGGAAGAAGAAAAAAAGAATTGGAATTAAAAGGTTAATGAACATTAAATAAGATGAAAAACTACAATCAAGATGATGCTTATTCAAGAGCAAGAAATAAAGTAGAGAAAATAAAATGGTTTTATAAACATTTATTAGCTTACATATAGTGAGCCCATTAATTTTAAGCCTTAAAATTGTAAGAAACCTAAATCATGGCGAAACCTTTTCTGAAGCATTTTTCGATATAAAGTTTTACGGAATATGGCTATTTTGGGGAATTGGTTTGGCGTTTCATGCGTTTTCAGTTTTTGGAACTGACTATTTTTTTGGTAAAAACTGGGAAGAGAATAAAATAAAGAAGTTTATGGACGAAGATGAACAAAATGTTAATTCTAACAAAAGATAATATGGAAAATTATAATAATTTTAGAGAGAGTAATAATAATTCTCAAGCTAATTTTAATAAAGAAGAAGCCTATTTAAGAGCCAAAAAAAAGCTCGATAATCTCAAAGGGTTTTATTGGCATTTGGCATCTTATGTAGTTGTAAATGCTTTCTTAATTGTTTCAATTTGGTCAAATTTAGATAAAGACGAAAGTATATGGGAATTAAAAACTTTTGCAACTGCAATTTTTTGGGGAATAGGACTTGCCTTTCATGCTATGGGAGTTTTCGGACCAGACTTCTTTTTTGGAAAAAATTGGGAGAATAGGAAGATTAAAAAATATATGGATAAAGATAAAAGGCATTGGGAATAATAGTTAGTCGTCAGTCATCAGTCGGCAGTCGTCAGTAATCAGTAAAAGTTTATTTTCAAAGTATAGATTAATCAAATTTTATCATAAAAATCAGCGTTATCAGCGTTCCATTCAAAAGTATAGTAAACAAATATTCGTGTCCCATAACTCCCGATAGTTATCGGGACGGGATCGTGTCAAAAAAACAAGTAAATTAATGATGAATGTTATAATTATAGAAGACGAAAAGCCTTCAGCAAGACGATTACAACGTATGCTTAATGTATTAGCAGTAGAAGTTCATACCTTGTTACACTCTGTTGAAGAGTCTATAGCATGGTTTCAAAATAATAAACATCCAGATTTAATCTTTCTGGATATACAGTTAAGTGATGGTTTATCTTTCGAAATTTTTGAAGCAATTAAAATTAATTCGGCAGTTATTTTTACAACTGCTTATGATGAATATGCCTTGCAAGCCTTTAAACTTAACAGTATCGATTATTTATTAAAACCTATTGATGAAGACGAATTGGCTGAAGCAGTTAATAAATACAAAGAGCGTTTACCTGAGAAACAAACTG
>CAYRVY010000506.1:0-1964 GCA_964427695.1 uncultured Flavobacteriaceae bacterium | reverse complement strand
TTTATAGAAATGACCATTGTAAAGCTAATATCGTTCAATAGTAAAGTTTTCTTAAAAAATTTCATAGCAAAAATTTCCCAGTTCTAATAAGTAGATGCAAAAACTTTAAAAAGGTTGCGTCATAAAATTGTATTGTGCTAAAAGATGTATTATTTTAGCATTAATTAGAAATGAAAACCCGAAGAAATGAGCAACGAAAAAGATGCAAAATTAAAAGCACTAAAACTTACATTAGATAAATTAGATAAGGCTTACGGCAAAGGAACAGTCATGAGAATGAGTGATGCTGCAGTAGAAAACATTGAAGCCATCTCTTCAGGTTCTTTCGGATTAGATTTAGCATTAGGAGTTGGTGGCTACCCAAAAGGTCGTGTTGTAGAAATTTATGGTCCAGAATCTTCTGGTAAAACAACTTTAGCGCTTCATGCTATTGCCGAAGCTCAAAAAGCTGGAGGAATTGCTGCTTTTATCGATGCCGAACATGCTTTCGATCGCTTTTATGCAAAAAACCTTGGTGTAGACATCGATAATTTAATTATTTCTCAACCAGATTATGGTGAACAGGCTTTAGAAATTGCCGATAACCTAGTTCGCTCCGGAGCAATTGATATAATTGTTATCGACTCAGTTGCTGCACTAACGCCAAAGAGTGAGATAGAAGGAGAAATGGGAGATTCTAAAATGGGTTTGCATGCGCGTTTAATGTCTCAAGCGTTACGTAAGCTCACAGCTTCCATTAGCAAAACAAAATGCACGATGATGTTTATTAATCAGCTACGAGAAAAAATTGGTGTTATATTTGGTAATCCTGAAGTTACAACAGGTGGGAATGCTTTAAAATTTTATGCCTCTATACGTATTGATATTCGTCGTTCTACACAAATCAAAGATAGTAATGGTGCTGTTTTAGGTAATAAAACTCGAGTTAAAGTTGTGAAAAACAAAGTGGCTCCACCATTTAGATTGGCAGAATTTGATATTATGTATGGACAAGGCATCTCTAAAGTTGGAGAAATACTTGATATTGCTGTAGAAAATGATATTATAAAGAAAAGTGGATCGTGGTTTAGCTACAAAGATACTAAACTAGGGCAAGGAAGAGATGCTGTTAAAACCATTATAAAAGACAATCCTGAATTAATGGAAGAGCTTGAGCAAAAAATAAAAGTAGTAATTGCTGAAGCCAAATAATTTTTAAACTCTCAAAATTTTCAAGGTTTCTTTAATCCTCACGCAACCTTTTTAAAGGTTTAGCATCTATGTAATAACATAGTTTGTATCTAAATATCAAATTAAAATGAAGAAGTTATTTTTATTTGGGCTTTTTTTTGTTGCTTTTTGGTCTTGTAGTCTTGATAATTCTGCAATTGAAGATTTTTATTTTGAAATCCTTCCAATAGAAGGCGCTTCTGTACCAGCCGAAATGCATTTTGGTGAAGTTTACACTATTAGTTATTCTTATTTTAGACCGACAACTTGCCATGGCTTTAACGACTTATATTATGTAGCAGATAATAATGTTAGAACAATTGCGGTAATTAATACTGTTATAAATAATAGTACTTGTCAGGATTTAACCAATGAATTGGTAGAGCGAACATTTTCATTTTTTTTACAAAACAATTCTGGTACTATTGTTTTTAAATTTTGGCAAGGAGAAGATGAAAACGGAGAAGACACCTATTTAGTTTTTGAGGTTCCAATTGTAGGATAATTTTAATTAAATTTTAGATATTTGAGTTTAGACCAACTCATACAAAGATGTAAAAAAAATGATACTAAAGCACAAAGCGACCTTTATAAGCTCTTTTCGAGTAAATTATTTGCGTTGTGTTTAAAGTACTCAAAAAACCCTGTGGAGGCTGAAGATAATCTGCAAGATGCTTTTGTGACCATATTTGAAAAAATGTCGCAATATAAACACAAAGGCTCTTTTGAAGGTTGGCTTAAACGAATTGTTATTA
>CAYRVY010000505.1:0-1971 GCA_964427695.1 uncultured Flavobacteriaceae bacterium | reverse complement strand
TAATTCCATTTTTTGTACAATTTGTTGTTAATTGTTCAAGTTGTTTTTTAGAAAGCTTATCTTGTATTGGCAGATGTTGATTTACAGTTGGTGTGTTATGGTCGGCAGTTGCTACAATTTGGTCTGGTCTAAAAACAGGAATTCCACGTTCTTCTAATGTTGCAAAAGCTTGTGGACTTGTAACCTCGTGAATTAAATGTTTGTCGATATATAACACATGAGGTCCATTCTCAATAGAATTAACAACATGAGCATCCCAAACTTTATCGAATAATGTTTTTGCCATTATGCACTTATAATTTCGTTGTACACTTTACTTGTTTCAATAATTTGATGAATATCAACATCATTTATTTCTTTCTTTCTGTCGGCAAAAGTTAAAAAGTTTGCATAAACATCATCCAATTGTAGTTTAGTTAATTCGTAACCAACATTTTTTGCTCTGTATGCTAAAGCTGCACGACCACTTCTTGCAGTAAGTACAATTGCAGATTCAGTAACACCTACATCTTTTGGATCAATAATTTCGTAAGTTTCACGATGTTTAATAACACCGTCTTGATGTATTCCAGAGCTGTGTGCAAACGCATTAGCACCAACAATAGCTTTATTTGGTTGTATGTATATTCCCATACTATCACTTACCAATTGGCTAATGCCATACAACATAGATGTATTTATGTTGGTATCTAAATGTAAGTAAGGATGTTGCTTTAAAATCATAACTACTTCCTCTAAAGCTGTATTACCTGCACGTTCACCAATGCCATTAATAGTACATTCTATTTGTCGGGCTCCATTAATAACGCCTTCAATAGAATTTGCAGTCGCTAAACCTAAATCGTTATGACAATGACATGATAGAATTGCTTTTTCGATGCCTTTTACATTTTCTTTCAGGTATTTTATTTTCGCACCATATTCGTGTGGCAAACAATAGCCTGTAGTGTCTGGAATGTTTAAAACGGTTGCACCAGCTTTAATAGCTGTTTCGCATACTCTTGCTAAATATTCGTTGTCAGTTCGTCCTGCATCTTCAGCATAAAACTCAACATCCTCAACAAAAGATTTGGCATATTTTACAGCAGCAAAAGCACGTTCTAAAATTTCTGCTTGGGTAGATTTGAATTTAAACTTTATATGAGAATCGGAAGTTCCAATTCCAGTATGTATTCTTGGTTTTTTTGCATAATGTAATGCTTCAGCAGCAACTTTAATATCATTTTCAACTGATCGTGTTAAACCACAAACGGTAGCGTTTTTTACAATTTTAGAAATTTCTACAACCGATTTAAAATCACCAGGACTTGATACAGGAAAGCCAGCTTCTATAATATCTACACCTAAATCATCCAACTGTTTTGCAATAATTATTTTTTGTTCTGTATTGAGCTTACAGCCAGGAACTTGCTCTCCATCTCGTAGCGTTGTATCAAAAATTTGAACTTTAGGATTAGACATTTATCAAAATATATTTTCTTATTGTTATACGAATTTATATTTTGGATTTCTCTAAAGAGAATTTAATAGTAGGTTTTTACGATGTTTAACTAATATTATTACACGTAAAATACTTATAATCAATAATTTGAAATGATTTTTTAACTATGACTAAAGAGCAAAAAGATAATTTATTTGTATTAGTGAAATCACTATCAAAATCTGAAAAGAGACAGTTTAAACTTTATGTTGGACGATTGGGAGTAAATGAGGACTCAAAATTCTTGATGCTTTTTAATATTCTTGAAAAATTATCATCGTACAATGAGGCTGTTATTCTGAAAAAAGGCATTGTTAAAAAACAACAATTGTCCAATCTAAAAGCACATCTTTATAAGCAGATTTTAATTAGTTTAAGATTAAATCCTTCGCATCAAAATATTAGAATTCAAATTAGAGAACAGTTGGATTTTGCAACAATATTATATCATAAAGGATTGTATAAACAAAGTTTAAAAATATTAGATAAAG
>CAYRVY010000504.1:0-1973 GCA_964427695.1 uncultured Flavobacteriaceae bacterium | reverse complement strand
TGCCAATTTCCAAATGACCACTAGAAGATACTGGAAGAAATTCGGTAAGTCCTTGTACTACTCCTAAAATGATTGAGTCTAAAATATCCATGAGGCAAAAATATTAAAATAGAATTAGCAGAAGCATAATGTGTGTAAAAGAATAGGGTATATTATAAAAATAGCCATCCAATAATCATAACTAATATTATTCCTGTGAATCCTTGAATTAAAGTAGATACAGTTTGGCTTTTTAATGCTGTAGTGGTGTCCATTTCAGTAAATTGAGCCACTACCCAAAAGAAACTATCATTTATATGTGACACTGTCATTGCTCCTGCTCCAATCGATAAAACAGTTAAAGATCTACCTAAAGAACCATCCAAACCAAATGATTCCAATATAGGAGCCATTATAGCTGCGGTTGTTATAATTGAAACTGTTGACGATCCTTGTGCAGACTTTAATACTGCTGCAATAATAAATGGTAGTAGCAGTCCTAAATGCATATCAGCAAAACTTTCACCTATCACATCTCCAATTCCTGTGGCTTGAAGAATAGCGCCAAATGCTCCTCCTGCACCAGTGATTAAAATTATAATTCCAGCTTCTTTAAGTCCGCTTGTCACCCAGTTTAAATGTGTTTCATTATTAAATTTAGATTTTAGTTTGAAAGCTAGGAAAACACCAATTAAAAGAGCTATTACCGGATTTCCAATAAAATTAATAGCTTCTGAAACTCTCGCTTCACCAAAAGGATGTGTTGGATAACCAGCAATTGACTTTAATGCAATTAAGATAATAGGAACAATAATTGGAATAAACGAAGTGCTTGTTTTTGGAAGTTTTTCTTGGGTTATTTCTTCAACTACTATTTCAGCCTTATGATGTTTAATTTTTTTTTCTAAATATTTGGACCAAAAGTATCCCGATAAAGCAACAGGAATAGCAACAACTAATCCTAGTAAAATAACTAATCCTAGATCAGCTTCTAATGCAGCCGTTGCAGCTAATGGTCCTGGTGTTGGAGGAACAAAAACATGTGTGGCATACAGCCCAGCCGCAAGTGATACACCTAAAACAGTTAAAGGTATTTTAGAGTTTTTACTAATGGCTTTATTTAATGAAGAAAGAATAATAAACCCAGAATCACAATATACAGGAATGGAAACAATAAATCCAGTAATGTTCATAGCTAAAACAGATCGATTCTTACCAATAGTCTTTAGAGCCCAATTGGCGAGCGTTTTAGCACCTCCACTTTTTTCTAAATAAGCACCAATAATAGTCCCGAAAGCAATAATAATTCCTATGCTACCTAGGGTTTTCCCAAAACCATTCATGAATGTAGACGTCACCTCGGTTTCATTTAACCCGCCAATAAAACCCATAACAATGGCGGCAAGTAATAAGGATAAAAAAGGGTGAAAATGATATTTAGAAGCAGCAATTACCATTAAAATTACTACAACTACTAATGCGATTAATATGACCATTAAGCTATATTTGTTAATGACTAAAAATACTAATTTTAAATTTTAATTATGAAATTTGTTCTAGCCCCAGATAAATTTAAAGATTCATTAACTGGATTAGAGTTTTGTAATGCAGTAGAGGAAGGTATTTTGAAAGTAATTCCTCATGCAGAAATTATAAAATTGCCTTTGGCAGATGGTGGAGACGGAACAATAGAGATCGTTAATTTTTACCTTAAAGGAGAAGTTGTAAATGTTGAAGTAAACAATCCTTTGTTTCAACATATTTCTGCGACATATTTATATGCAAGTAAATCTAAAACAGCATTTATTGAAATGGCCGAAGCTTCAGGATTAAAATTATTAGCTATTAAAGACCGTGACTGTAAAAACACTACAACTTTAGGGACTGGAGAACTGATTGTAAATGCTATTAACAAAGGTGCAAAAAATATTATATTAGGCATTGGAGGAAGTGCAACTAACGATTGTGGTATTGGGATGGCAAAGGCTTTAGGA
>CAYRVY010000503.1:0-1974 GCA_964427695.1 uncultured Flavobacteriaceae bacterium | reverse complement strand
CTCAAATAAATGATATCATAAAATTAAGTGTTGAGAATATTTATCAATCTAAAGAGGTTATTGATAAAGAAATTGCAGGCTATGAAGTTATAACTCAACTGTTAGATACTTTTATTGCAGCAATAAACAATACGTTTAAGGGAGAAATTTCTAATTACAATAAACTTATTCTAAAACTAATACCTGAAACTATTAAAATCGATGAGCCTAAAATGTATAAGAGACTTATAGGCGTATGCCATTATGTGTCGTTATTATCTGACAGTCAGGCAGTATTAATTTTTAAAAAACTCAAAGGATTTCAATTTAATTAAAAAAATTATCCTAAATTTATACAATCAAATTTCATTATTAACTAGTTTTCGACACATTTTTATTCATTTCGACTGCCCTCAATTTGAAAGAAGAACACCCAAGCTTACAATGATATATTCTTATTTATAACACGCATTATTAAACACTAAAAAATAAAAATCATGAAAAAAAGAACTTTACTTTTTCTGTCACTTTTTCTTTTAGCTTTTATTTCTTTTCTTTTTTTTCAAAATCCTGAAAACGAAATTAGTATCGATAAATTAAGAGAACAACATCAAAGCTTTTTAGATAACAGTCCTTTTAAAGAGACCATGAATCTCTCAAAAAAGGAACGTAAATCTTTAGGGCTTCCGCCAAATGCCTATAATGAAAGATTGTGGGAACTCACTTTAGACCCAAATACAGGAAGACCAATGCCAGAAAGGATATTAGCATTGCAAGAACAATTAAAATTAGAAAGAGAAAACTCCAGAGGTGTTGGAGGTGATGCTATTAATCCGTGGATAGATAGAGGCCCTAATAATGTAGGAGGAAGAACACGAGGTATAATGTTCGACCCTAATGATACTGGAAATGCAAACCCAGCAGACGATTATACAAGAGTTTTTGCTGGAGGCGTTTCTGGAGGCTTGTGGGTAAACAATAATATAACAGATGCCAACTCTTCATGGACTTTAGTTCCTGGTATAGGCGCAAATATAGCGGTAACAGTTATTATATCAGACCCAAATAATTTGAACACTTTTTATATTGGTTCAGGTGAGTCTTATACCAGTGGACAAGCTGTAGGTAGAGGTATTTGGAAATCGACAGATGCAGGTGTAACATGGTCGAATATATTTGGTGGATATACAGGGTTTACAGGAACTCAATTAATCGATGGTATTTTTTATATTAATGATATTGTAGCCAGAGATATTGGTGGAGGTAATACAGAGTTATATGCTGCTGTGGCTGGAGCAAATTATAGATTTTCTTCTTCGCCAAGTAATTTTCATGGTTTAAGCGAACAGGGATTGTACAAGTCTGTTGATAATGGAGCTACTTGGACAAAATTTTCAATAAATGAGTCTGATGGTTCCCCATCTAACCCAAACGATATAGAGTTAGATATAAACAATAATATTTGGTTTACAACAACAAGTAGCAGTTGGGGTTTTCCTGGAGGTAAGATATTTAGATCTACAAACGGTACATCTTTTACACTTATGATAACAATTGCTGGAGCTAATAGAACAGAAATAGAACCCTCTCAAACTACAGCTGGAACGTTTTGGATTCTTACAAGCGAAAGCAGTGCTGTTAATATGTACACAACAACCGATGACTTTACTACAGTAACACCATTAGCATCAGAGCCTGATGATGCTGATTTAGGAATTCCCGCATCCGATTTTACAAGAGGTCAGGCATGGTATGATTTAGAAATTGAATCTGATGCAAGTAATAATTTATTAGTTGGAGGAATAGACTTGTTTAGATCTACAGATAATGGCACTACATGGAACCAAATATCAAAGTGGTCTGATAATCCTAATTTAAATACTTTAGGTGTTTCATTGGTACATGCCGACCAACAGGCTATAGTATTTAGACCTGGAGCAGGAAATGCTAATAAATTAGTTTTTGGTACAGATGGAGGTCTTTTTTATACCGACG
>CAYRVY010000502.1:0-1976 GCA_964427695.1 uncultured Flavobacteriaceae bacterium | reverse complement strand
ACGACCTGCTGATTACAAATCAGCTGCTCTAGCCAGCTGAGCTACATCGGCTTTTCCTCACTTTTTTGCAATAAAAAAGTCCGCTATTTCTAACGGACTGCAAATGTAGATATTTATTTTTTGAAACAAAACATTTTTTAAGAAATTTTCTCTATTAATATGTTCTAAATTTTCCTTTACGTTTTTTCAATTGTCTTCCTAATGAATTAACCGCAGAATCTGCTCCTTCCTCAAAGGTTTTACAAACCTTTTTTATTACAAAACTCTCACCTGGTATGCTTATTTTAGCTTCAACTATTTTATTCTGTTTATCACTTGTGTTTTCTAATTTTAAAAGCACCTCTTTTTTTATGAATTTGTCATAATACTGATCTAATTTATCCATTCTTTGTTGGATGAAATCAATTAATTTTTGGTCAGCAATAAAGTTAACGGATTGTGTGTTTACTTTCATCTTCATCTTCTACTTTTTTTTGGTTAGACAATAATTTTCTGTGATTATTTATTTCTTGGATGTGTTTTAGCATACACTTTTTTAAGTTCTGCAATACTATTATGAGTATAAATTTGAGTTGCAGCTAAACTGGAATGACCAAGTAATTCTTTTACAGCATTTAAATCGGCACCTTGATTAAGTAAATGTGTCGCAAACGAGTGCCTTAATATATGTGGACTCTTTTTTACTTTTGTAGATGCCCTACTAAAATAATCATTTATTATTCGGTACACAAGAGTTTCATAAATTTTATTCCCTTTTTTGGTTAAAAACAAATAGGCTTTATCGTTTATAATTTGAAGTTCTTGTCTTTCAATTAAATACCTTTTAATAGTCTCAATAACTGTATTTATTAACGGCAAAAGTCGTTCTTTATTTCTCTTTCCTAAAACTTTAAGCGTGCTGTTAGATACATCTATATCTACACTTTTTAATTGCACTAATTCTATTCGCCTTATTCCAGTTGAATACAATAACTCAATAATAAGTTTATCTCTTACACCTTCAAAAGAATCATCGAAATTAAAATCATCTAAAACTGTGTTGATTTCGTTTTCTGAAAATGGTATCTGTACTTTTTTACTTGTTTTTAAAGCTCTGTGTTTAGCTAATGGGTTTATTTTTAAACCATCAATTTTCAGTAAAAATTTATAATAGGTATTGAGTGAAGACACTTTTCTGTTAATGCTTCTGTTTGCTATTCCTTTTTCAACAAGAAAAATAATCCAACTTCTAATTTGCGAATAATTAACAGTTTTAATATTATCTTCATTAAACTCATCTTTATTGAATTCCTGAAAGCTTTCTAAATCTTTTTGGTACGCATTTATTGTAAGTGGAGAATATTTCTTTTCTAACAAAAGGTAATCTGTAAACGGTTTAAATGACATATATTATTTACTTAATGTAGCTTAAATTTCAATATACAGTAAAGACATAAGACCGCTTTGCTACAAGAGAAAAGAAACAAGACTTATTTTGAGTTAATTGAAGATTATACAGTTTATCAATAATAACTTGCACAAATTTTAATTTCTGAATTCTTATACCAATTAGCATAGGGTAATAAAATATAAAAATACAGAATTTAAAATTAACATCATTTTATTAGAACAAAAAATCCCACAATTGCTTGTGGGATTTTAAACTATAATTTTAACAGCTTTTAGATTTCTTCTGCATCTCTTAATCGCTGTATATATTGTGCTTTTTGAATTTGAGCTCTTCGAACTACTGAAGGCTTGTTAAACTGTTTACGTGTTTGCAAAGATCTCTTTGTTCCAGTTTTATCAAACTTTCGTTTAAAACGTTTTAACGCTCTATCTATATTTTCTCCTTCTTTAATTGGTATTATTAACATAGTGTCTTAACCTCCTCTCTTTTAGAATTTCTTTCCGATAATTAATCGGGCTGCAAATATATAAACTAATTTATAATTAACAATTAATAATTAATAATTTATGTTGCTGGTTTATATTCC
>CAYRVY010000501.1:0-1979 GCA_964427695.1 uncultured Flavobacteriaceae bacterium | reverse complement strand
AATTTTTCATAGATTTTAATCCAGCAAAAAAAGTGTCTTGCACCAAATCTTGAGCAGTATTTCTATCTCTAACTCTAGTTATAGTATAGTTAAAAAGATAATCGGAATATAAATCTATCCACTTATTAGGATCAATTAGGTGTTTTGGCATTAATAAACATTTAGGCTTTACATTTTCAAAAATAGGACAAATATTTTTAATCCTCCTTCGCGTTCGCTTCGGCGGACGAGAAGATTGGGTTTAATTCCCCGACGCTCTGCGTCGAAATACAAAAATAAATTCAATAATACCTCGTATGCTCTGCGTCGAGGTAGTTTATTATTTTTCTATTTAATTAATCCAGCTCTTTTCAATAAGGCTTCTGGTTTAGGTTCTTGCCCTCTAAAACGCTTGTAAAGAGTCAAAGGGTTTTCGGTTCCTCCTTTTGAAAGTACGTTGTCTTTAAATTTATTGGCAACTCTTTTATTAAAAACACCTTTTGCTTTAAAATATTCGAATGCATCTGCATCTAAAACTTCTGCCCATTTGTAGCTGTAATAACCTGATGAATAACCTCCTTGAAATATATGAGCAAAAGAGGGACTCATACAATTCTCAACTACATCAGGATACAATTGAGTGTCTCCAAAAGCATTCTTTTCATGCTGCTTTACAGATTTTATTGTCTCTGGCGACTCGCCAGCATGCCAACTCATATCTAAAAGTCCAAAACTAATTTGTCTTAAGGTTTGCATACCTTCATGAAATGTAGAAGACACTTTAATTTTTTTAATTAATTCCATTGGAATTATTTCTCCAGTTTCATAATGTTTAGCAAAAAGTTCTAAAGCTTCTTTTTCGTAACACCAATTTTCTAATACCTGACTTGGTAATTCCACAAAATCCCAATACACACTTGTTCCGGATAAACTAGGATAGGTTGTATTTGCCAACATACCATGAAGCGCATGACCAAACTCATGGAACAAAGTAGTGACTTCATTAAAAGTTAAAAGTGAAGGTTTGCTTTTTGTAGGTTTAGTAAAATTACAAACTATTGATATATGTGGTCTTTCGTTGATGTTATTTTTTTTATATTGAGGCTTAAAAGAGGTCATCCACGCACCATTACGTTTTCCTTGTCTTGGGAAGAAATCGGCATAAAAAACAGACACAAGTTCTCCATTTTTGTTTGTTACTTTATAAGTTAAAACCTCTGGGTGATATTTGTCTATAGAATTTATTTCTTCAAAATGCAGGTCGTATAATTTGTTAGCAATTGTAAAGACACCTTGTATTACATTTTCAAGTTTAAAATATGGTTTAAGAAGCTCGTCATCGAGGCTAAATAATTTTTGTTTTAATTTTTCTGAATAATAAGCCGAATCCCATTTTTCAAGTTTTTCAATTCCGTCTAATTTTTTTGCAAAATTTTGAAGTTTTTCAAATTCGCTTTCTGCAGCTGGTTTTGCTTTTTCTAGAAGTTCATTTAAAAACGCTGAAACTTTTTCAGGAGTTTTTGCCATGCGTTCTTCAAGAACAAAATGAGCATGTGTTTTATAGCCTAAAAGACTTGCACGTTTATAACGAAGGGTTACAATTTTTAAAACGATATTTTGGTTGTCAAGTTCATCATTTTTAAACCCTTTGCTACCAAATGCAATAGACAGTTTTTTACGCAATTTACGATTGTTTGCATAGGTCATGAAAGGAATATAGCTTGGATAATCTAAAGTAATTAACCACCCTTTTTTTTGTTTAGATTCGGCAAGTTGTTTTGCAGCTTCCTTTGCACCTTCAGGTAGTCCTGATAAATCATTTTTGTTAGTAATTAGCATTTCAAATTTGTTGGTTTCTGCTAATATGTTTTCTCCAAATTTTAGTTTTAGGTGGCTTAACTCCTTATCGATTTCGCGAAGTTTTTGTTTTTTATCTTCAGAAAGGTTTGCACCATTTCTTGAAAAGCTTTTATATTTTTTATCTAATAAAGTCCTTTGCT
>CAYRVY010000500.1:0-1981 GCA_964427695.1 uncultured Flavobacteriaceae bacterium | reverse complement strand
ATGCAAAAGGGAAAGAAGAAATATCACCTTCTGAAATAATTAAAATTGAATATAGAGGTTTGAATGATTTTACAGTTGAAAAAATTTATTTAGATGATGGCACAGCAATGTCGGCTTCAACGGTTGCTGCTCCTTTTGGGAATTTAATTTTAACAGGAAATGTGATGGATGATACGTTTTTAATTCTGAAAATAAATCACTAAAATATTTATAAAATATAAGGAATATATTCTTTATAATTTTTTAAGAAACCCAATTCCTAAATTAATAAACTACCTCAACGCAGAGCGTACGAGGTGTTAAATTGAGTTTACTACACAAACATCCTTAATTCCGACAGAGAGGGTCGGGAATTAAACCACATCTTCTCGTCTGCCAAAGCGGAACGCAAAGGAGGATTAAATTTTCAGAACTTTAAAGCAGGATTTCCTGAATTTTATTACGGTAAGAATCAAACTCAATTAAATTATTATGTCCACCATTTTCTATTGTAAAAAATGTCTTCTTCTTTTGAATAATACTATTAAATAACTTTTCTGCTGAAGCATAAGGAATAATACTATCGTCTGAACCATGAAAAATTATAATTGGGCATTTTACGTCTTGAATATATTTATAAGAAGGAAAATTATACTTAAGTATTTTCTTAACTGGAAATATTGGAAATCTATCTTTTGCGACATCTGCCAAACTATAAAAAGGTGATTCTAAAATAAGACGATTGGGTTGGTTTCTTGAGGATAAATATGAAGCCATTGCTGTTCCGAGAGAGCGACCATATATTGTAATTTCAGATTCCTGATAATACTTCATTAAATAATCATAACACATTTGCGCATCATTATAAAGAGCTTGTTCGCTCAACTTTCCTCTGCTCTTTCCGTAGGTTCTGTAATCCATAACAAAAACATCATAATTTTTTTCGACAAAAAATTCTGTAATTATTCCCCAACGCGATAAGTCTCCTGCATTACCATGAAAATATAGTATTACTCCTTTGGGTTGTTCGGTTTTAAAATGAATGGCATTAATTGTTGCGCCATCTTTAGCTGTTAAAAATAACTCTTCAAAAGGGTAAGAGAAATTATATGTGTAATCTTGTGGTAATGTAGAAGGAAAAAATATTAGTTTTTCTTGCAAAAAATACAGCGAAGCTCCAATCATAACATAAAAAAATATTAAAAAATAAATTGCTTTTTTAAACCTTCGCATTTGGCGTTTTACTTGAATGGTTTACATTAATACTTGTATTTTCAAGATTAATTACTTTTGCTTTAGAATTAATGATTTCTCCAAGCATTTTATGGTAAGACTCAAAATTATTTAAGTTTTTATGACCTCCACCAATAACAGTATAAAGTCGTGTAATTTTTGGCTTAATCAGCGATAGTTTTACACTTGTTTTAAAAGGAATAAGCTTGTCGTTTGTACCATGAATAATATGAATAGGACATTGTACATACTTTAACCATTTGTAAGTTGGTAAAGGATACTTCATTAAAACAGATAATGGCATAAATGGCATATAACGTCCAGTTACTTTTGTTAAACTGTAATAAGGCGCATCAAGAATTAACATTCTTGGATTATTCATCGAAGCTAATTTAGCGGCAAAACCCGAACCTAAAGAACGACCATAAAGGATTATATTGTCTTCAGTCGTTTTTTCCTTAATCAAATTATATATTTCCTGAAGGTCTCTTTTTATTGCCTTCTGCGATCGTCGTCCGGTACTTTTACCAAAGCCTCTATAATCTACCATAAACACACTATAATCGTGTCTTGTAAAGTCAACGGCAAACTTCCCCCAACCCTTTATACTTTTTGAATTTCCTTTAAGATATAAGACTAAACCTTTAGGTGCGTTTTTGCTTTTAAAAAGCAAGCCATTAATTTTAGCTCCATCTCTGGTTTCCAAAAAATACTCTTTGGTGTCTTGATTATCATAAAAAAACTGAAAGTCTTTTGAAAGCTTTTCTGG
>CAYRVY010000499.1:0-1982 GCA_964427695.1 uncultured Flavobacteriaceae bacterium | reverse complement strand
TGAGATTCCTCGTCGCTTCTATCGTAGCTCTGTCGGAATGACATTCTCCATCTATTTATAATTTATTACTGTCAACTACCTATTGCAACTGATTACTGAACACTATTTCCATGTTTGCTTTATTCATTTTTTATAGAACGCAGATGTAACTCTCTCTTTTCTTATTGATTTTTAAAGGAATCGTTGAACCTAATGGTTTCGCTGATTTTTATGATTAATATGATTTTTTACTGCTTACTGCGACTGAATACTGCATACTAATTCCCCAATTCCAACTGGTTTTTAACCAAATTATAATAATTTCCCTTTTGTTTCACTAAGGCTGTATGATTTCCAACTTCTACAATCTTTCCTTTATCTAAAACCACAATTTGATGGGCATTTTTAACTGTACTTAATCTATGTGCAATAACCACAACCGTTTTATTTTTAAAAAAAGTATTCAATTTTTCCATAATCACTTTTTCATTATTGGCATCTAAAGCAGATGTTGCTTCATCAAAAAACAAATAGTTAGGATTCTTATATACAGCACGAGCAATTAACAAACGTTGCTTTTGTCCTGTACTTATACCAACACCTTCCATACCAATTTTAGTATTATAGCTTAATGGCAAATTCTCTATAAACTCTTTTATATTGGCAACATCAACTGCATGTGCCAATTTTTGTTTATCTACATAATCTACACCTACTGCAATATTGTTAGCAATCGTATCATTAAAAATATAACCCTCTTGCATAACTACTCCACATTCATTTCGCCACGCTTTTTGAGATACATTTTGTAAGTTGTAATTACCAATTTTAATGTCGCCTTTATTTGGTTCATAGAATTTTAAAAGCAATTTCATTAATGTGGTTTTACCGCTACCACTTACACCTACTATAGCTGTAACCTTATTGGCAGGAATGCGTAAGTCTAAATCCTGTAATACCATTTGATCTGAACCAATATATCTAAAAGAGACATTGGTTAATTGTAAATCAGAATCTGGAAGGATTTCTGTGATTTTTTCAGCATCTTGTTGCTCCTCATCTTCTTTATTGTGGATTTCAGACAAACGCTCTAACGATATTTTAGCATCCTGCAGTTCTCTTATAAAATTTATTAACTGTGCAATTGGCGAGTTGAGTTGCCCAACAATATAACTTATAGCGAGCATCATCCCGAGAGTAATCTCACCATCAATAACTAATTTTGCAGATAATACAGTAATTAAAATATTTTTTACTTCATTAATAAATCCTGAACCAACACTTTGGTATTGTTCCAATGCCAAGCCTTCAATTGATATTTTAAATAAACGTGCTTGTAAAAATTCCCAGGACCAACGTTTTTGTTTTTCGGCATTATGCAATTTTATTTCTTGCATCCCATTTATAAGTTCAATAACCTTGCTTTGCTCCTGGCTCACTTGCGAAAAACGTTTATAATCTAAATCTCTACGTTTTTTTAAGAAAATGGCAATCCATAAAAAATAAAGAATACTTCCAACTAAAAAAATACCAAATAATAAAAGGTTATAATAAGCTAATACAAAACTAAAAACCACCAAGTTAACCATAGAAAACAGTACGCTTAAAGACGAGGTTGTTAATATGCGTTCAATACGTTTATGGTCGTTAATACGTTGTAGAATATCGCCAGTCATACGTGTGTCGAAAAAAGCAATAGGTAAGTTCATGAGTTTTATAAAAAAATCTGAAACTAATGATATATTAATACGTGTGCTTAAATGTAAGAGTATCCAACTGCGTATTACTTCAATAGCTGTTCTGCCAACAAACAAAGCGAGTTGAGCAAAAAGTATTAAATAAATAAAATGAACATCTTGGTTTTTAATACCAACATCTACAATACTTTGTGTTAAAAACGGAAAAATAAGCTGTAATAAACTGGCAGCGAGTAAACCTATAATGAGTTGCCATAAAAAGCGTTTGTATTTAAACACGTATTTTGATAAAAAAGAAAAGCCTAA
>CAYRVY010000498.1:0-1984 GCA_964427695.1 uncultured Flavobacteriaceae bacterium | reverse complement strand
CCACCTTATGTGCTTAAAGCCGATGGATTAGCCGCAGGAAAAGGAGTTTTAATTCTGAATGATTTAAATGAAGCTAAAGCAGAGTTAAAATTGATGTTAGTAGATGCTAAGTTTGGTAAAGCAAGCACAAAAGTTGTTGTTGAAGAATTTTTGGATGGTATAGAATTGAGCTGTTTTGTGCTCACTGATGGGAAACACTATAAAATTTTGCCCACTGCAAAGGATTATAAACGTATTGGCGAAGGCGATACAGGATTAAATACTGGAGGAATGGGAGCCATTTCGCCAGTGCCTTTTGTAGATGCTGTTTTAATGCATAAAATTGAAGAGCGAATAGTAAAACCTACTATTATAGGGCTTCAAAAAGACAATCTACCTTACAAAGGATTTATTTTTATTGGTTTAATAATGGTTAATAACAATCCTTTTGTGATTGAATACAATGTGAGAATGGGAGACCCTGAAACCGAAGTGGTTTTACCCCTTTTAAAAAATGATTTAGTAGAAATATTTAAAGCAGTTTCTAAAGAACGATTAAATGAGATTGAAATTGAAATAGACACACAAACTGCAGCAACAATTATGTTAGTTTCTGGTGGCTATCCTGAAGCATACTCAACAGAAAAAGAAATCTCAGGAATTGAAAACATTAATAATTCTCTATTATTTCATGCTGGTGCTAAACTCAAAAACAACAAAATTGTAACATCTGGAGGACGCGTAATGGCTATAACATCTTTTGGGAAAACGCATCAGGAAGCCACAAAGAAATCCTATAAAAGTATAGAAAAGTTATTTTTTGATAAGATGTATTATCGTAAAGATATTGGTTTCGATTTATAAGAAAGAATGTGCCGTTACGCTTTTGTCTTCTTCGTTATTGTCGTTGAATCCTTTTAGCTGTAACATCCAATACACAAAAGCAACGATACCAATAACAATTAAAATCCAAGACACAAAGTTAGCTGCCCACCAATTGTCTAATTCTAACGCTCTTAAAGCATCAAAAGGAGCAAAAAGAATATTAACAAAAAAATCTTGAATCGCAAAAAAGAAATCTTTCATAGGTAATAATCTTATATTTACAATGCAAATATACAAACTCTTTTAAATGATAACAAGATTTTTTAGCACTTCAAAACCGGTTCACTTTGTAATTGTTATTCTCTTCACTTTTATGGTTTTTATGATTACTAGAATTAATAATCTTGAAGACAGCTTATCTTTTGTGCTAATTTTAAAACAGTTTGGTTTTTATACTGTAGTCTTAATCTCGATTTTTGTCCTCGATTTTTTGGTAAACAAGAACAACTTAACTAAAAGAAATGGTTATAAAATATTACTGTTTAGCTTGTTTATAGCTGTTTTACCAATAACAGTTCAAATAGATAATGTATTAATATCTAATCTTTTTGTTATGTTAGCATTAAGAAGAATTATTAGTTTACAATCGAATAAAAGGGTTAAAAAAAAGTTGTTTGATGCGGCTTTTTGGATTGGAATTGCCTCATTATTTTATTTTTGGGCTATTTTGTTCTTCATTCTAATTATTGCAGCACTTTTATTTTATTCTATAACTAATTTTAAAAACTGGATTATACCATTTATTGGACTTCTTACAGTTGTTATAATTATAAGTAGTTATTCAATTATTGTAAGCAATAATTTTAGTAAAATATTTAATTATTTAGATACTACGAACTTTGATTTCACAACATATAATGTACTTAATTTAATTGTTGGTATTACAATTTTAGTATCATTAGGTCTTTGGTCTTTATTGTTCTATATAAGAAACTTAAAATTCAAAATTCAAACACAAAGACCTTCTCACTTGCTAATTATAGTAGCTATTTTAATATGTGTTGTAATAATTTGGATTGCACCAAATAAAAACGGAAGCGAATTCATTTTTATGTTTGCACCACTATCAATTATTATGGCAAACTATATTGAATCTATAAAAGAGCAGTGGTTTGCCGAA
>CAYRVY010000497.1:0-1985 GCA_964427695.1 uncultured Flavobacteriaceae bacterium | reverse complement strand
TTTAAAACTTTCCAGAGATAGAGTTACAGATGAAAATGCCGAAGTTAGATTATTAAACCCTGAACATGAGATACTAAACTATCCAAATAAAATCACACAAAAAGATTTTGAAGCTTGGACTCAAGAACGTGGTTTGTATTTTTCAGATGAATGGTCGAACGAGTTTACTCCTGTTTTGTCTATGAATGATGAAGGAGAAACTCCTAAAAATGGTAGTTTACTCGTTGCTAAATATGGAAAAGGATATTATATATACACAGGATTAAGTTTTTTTAGACAATTCCCTGCAGGAGTTTCTGGAGCTTATAGATTGTTTGCAAATATGCTTTCTATTGGAAAAGGCTCCGTAAATATGAATAAAAAATTAAACGATTAGCCCATAATGGGCATTAAAGAAATAGGTAGTTAACCAATTGGCTATAAACCAACATAATTATCTAAAAAATAACAAATTTAAACTTATGAAAACTTCTCAAAAATATGAGTGGAAATCAATATACACTATTGTTCTAATAGTTAATGCTGCATACATTATTTTGTTCTATTTTTTAATGAAAACCTTCTCCTGATATGCAAGCATTAGATTGGATTGTTTTAGCATCAACTTTACTTTTTATTGTAGGTTATGGCACATGGAAAACAAGAGGCAGTAAAAACGTACAAGATTATATTCGTGGTGGTAATGAAGCAAAATGGTGGACCATAGGTTTGTCGGTTATGGCAACACAAGCAAGTGCTATTACCTTCCTTTCTACTCCAGGACAAGCGTTTCATGATGGTATGGGTTTTGTTCAGTTTTATTTTGGTCTTCCCATTGCAATGGTAATAATTTGTATGGTTTTTATTCCATTATACCATCGTTTAAAAGTATATACTGCTTATGAGTTTTTAGAAGAACGTTTCAATTTAAAAACACGAAGCCTTACAGCCATTCTATTTTTAATTCAACGTGGTTTAGCCGCTGGAATTACCATTTTTGCTCCTGCTATTATTCTTTCGGCAGTATTGGGTTGGAATCTTTTGTTACTCAACATTATAATTGGTGTTTTAGTTATTATATACACAGTGTCTGGCGGCACAAAAGCAGTAAGTGTTACGCAAAAGCACCAAATGGGAGTGATTTTTACAGGTATGTTTATCGCATTTTTTATAATTATCGATTCGCTTCCAGATGGTATTACGTTTACCAAAGCTCTCGATATTGCTGGCGCAAGTGGTAAAATGGACGTTTTAGATTTTTCGTTTAGTTTGGACAATCGCTATACATTTTGGAGTGGTATTATTGGTGGTACTTTTTTAATGCTGTCCTATTTTGGCACAGACCAAAGCCAAGTGCAACGCTATCTTTCAGGAAAATCGATAAAGGAAATGCGATTAGGATTAATTTTTAATGGTATAGTAAAAGTGCCAATGCAGTTCTTTATTTTATTAGTAGGTGTTATGGTATTTGTATTTTATCAGTTTAACGCCCCACCACTTAACTTTAATCCAGAAGCCACAAAAGCTGTTATGAATTCTTCTTATTCGGAAGAATACAATAATTTACAACTAGAACAAGACAAAATATTTCGTGATAAGGAATCAATAATAAACAGATACGTAGAAACGAAAGACGAAAAATTATCACAATATATTTCTTTAGCAAATGAAGCAGACAAAGAAAATAGAGAAGCTGCAAAAGAGATTATTAAAAAAGTTTCAGAAAAAACAGGTGTCAAAATCGAATCTAACGATAAAGATTATGTTTTCATCCACTTTATTTTAAACAATTTACCAAAAGGTTTAATTGGATTATTATTAGCAGTTATTTTAAGTGCTGCTATGTCTAGTACAGCAAGTGAACTTAATGCTTTGGCGTCAACAACTACAATAGATTTATACAAACGAAACCTAAATGGTACACGAAAAGAAAAACACTATGTTAATGCTACCAAGTGGTTTACTTTAGGTTGGGGAATTCTTGCTATTTGTATTGCTAGTATTGC
>CAYRVY010000496.1:0-1988 GCA_964427695.1 uncultured Flavobacteriaceae bacterium | reverse complement strand
CGAAAGATAACTCAGGTGTTGGACGAAGGTCTTCAAATAAATACACTTCAATATTATTTGCTGAAAACACATCTGCAACCAGTTTTGCAAACGATTTACTGTTATGTCTGCAATCGAAAGCAATAGCAGCTTTTAGTTTTTCGTTCGGAAAGGTTTTATGCAAATAATTGCTTAATCCTTGTGTGTTTTTACCAAGTGTATATTTATTAATGCGGTTAGTGCCAATTCCCATTACACCACGCATTCCGCCTGTCCCAAATTCTAAATCTTTATAAAAACTATCTTGTAGCTCTTTTGAATTTGTAATTATTAAATCGTTAATGTAAAGTTGAGTTTCCTCATCGAAAGTAGGCGTTAGCCAGTTACTAACTCTATCTAATAATTCAGGTTTAATATCGATCATATGGAAATAAATATGCTACAAAAATAAACATTTAAGCAGATGTAAATATTTAAAAGTAGTTAATTTGAAGACTTTGCTATAAATTCAATTCTTCTTTAATTGAATATCGTTTTTTATCAGGTTGTGAACGCAGAATAATTTCGCCTAAAAAGCCTGCTACAAAAAATTGAGTTCCAATAATCATTGTTACAAGAGAGATATAAAATTGAGGGAGTTCGGTAATTAATCGACCAAAAGGATTTATAAATAATTTGTCGATGCCTATGTATATAGCAAACCCAAATCCGATAATAAACATTATGACACCCAAAGCTCCAAAAAAGTGCATTGGTCTTTTACCAAATCTAGAAACAAACCAAATTGTTATAAGATCTAAAAATCCAAAAATAAAACGTTCCATACCAAATTTTGTTTTTCCGTATTTTCTAGCTTGATGCTGTACTATTTTCTCACCTATTTTAGAATAGCCTTCATTTTTTACTAACACAGGAATATAGCGATGCATTTCTCCACTAACATCAATATTTTTTATAACGTCACTTTTTAGAGCTTTTAAACCACAGTTAAAATCGTGTAGTTTTACTCCAGATGTTTTGCGAGCAGCCCAATTAAAAAGTTTTGAAGGCATATTTTTTGTGATTACTGAATCGTATCGTTTCTTTTTCCAGCCAGAAACTAAATCGTAATCTTCATTAACTATCATATTATAAAGCTCTGGAATTTCCTCTGGATTGTCTTGTAAGTCGGCATCCATAGTAATAATAACATCACCTTTAGCTTTTAAAAAACCAATATGTAATGCTTGCGATTTTCCATAGTTTTTAAAAAACCTAATGCCTTTAACATTTGCATCTTTATGTATTAAAGATTGTATAGTTTGCCATGATTTATCTGTACTACCATCATCAATAAAAATGATTTCATACGAAAAATGATTGGACTGCATAACTTTTGCAATCCAATCATGTAATTCGTTTAAAGACTCTTGTTCGTTAAGTAGTGGTATAACTACAGATATGTTCATGTAAAAGAATTTCTTATTTCAATAATTAAAAGTAAAGAGATTATTCTGTTTCAGGATTCTTTTTCATAATTGCTGCTACAATTAAGCCAATGATACTATAAACTACTAATAGCCAAGCCAAACTTTTTATGAGACTGCCAATTGAGTATTGATTTTGCTCTTCCATTGCTTCAACAGCTTCGGCAATAGCTTCAGCAGGAGCACCAAAGCCTTCCATAAAAGCTATTGAAACTTCAATAGATTTTTCTTTTAAAATATTAGCAGCTTCTGGATCCACAATATTAAAAATAATATAGGATACAACTGTACTAATAACTAAGCCTATTAAAACAGTTATAAAATAAGCTGTAAAACTTTGTTTAAACGAAATAAATCCTTCTAAAAATCCTTTAGTTTTAGAAACAGAAATGATTCCAAATACTAAAATAGCAAGTAAAATGAAAATACCATACCACATATTAACCATTAAATCTAAATTGACTGCATAAGCAAAAACTGTTAATATTGCTAATAGTCCTCCTAAATAAGTTCCGTAATTAGTTGCTATAGATTTAATAGTTA
>CAYRVY010000495.1:0-1988 GCA_964427695.1 uncultured Flavobacteriaceae bacterium | reverse complement strand
ATACAACTTATATAGTTGAATAACAAGTATTTAATTTATAGAAGTCCCCTAAAGAGAATAATCAAGGCAATAAACAATATTATGTGGTAGATAAATAAAATATACAATGTTGGTATTATTATAGTCAAAATTATTAATTATTTGCTATTTAATTTTTTAATTATGATTAAAAACAGAAACGTACAAATGGGATTGTTAGTGTTTCTTATTACATTGATTGGGTTGATTGCTTTCGCTGAATTATATCCAAAAGATAATTTAGAAAGAGTTGAAAAACAATCTGTAACAGCATATGTAAATGCTTAAGAAAAATTAGAGATTGCTTCTAAATAAGCTGTCGATTTCTTGTTTTATTGCAATAGAATATAAGAAAGTTTGCTCCTGCAATTCTCTTATGCTTCCGTGTTCAATAAAAGTATCAGGAATCCCTAATAATTTTACAATATTCTTGTAATTATAGGTTGAGGCAAACTCAAGAACAGCACTGCCAAAACCACCTTTAATAGTGTTGTCTTCAACAGTAATAATATACTTGTGGGTTTTAAAAACAGTGTGTAATAATTTTTCGTCTAATGGTTTTACAAAACGTAAATCATAATGTGAAATGTTATCTTTATTCTTTGAAAGTTCAATAGCATCGCTCACGTTATTAGCAATAGTTCCAATACTTAAAAGCGCTAATTTTTTACCTTCTTTTAGTTGCAATCCTTTACCAATTTCAATTTTAGTAAAAGCTTGCTTCCAATCAATAGTTGTACCATAACCTCGAGGATAACGAATTGCAATTGGCATATCTAAACCTAATTGTGCAGTGTACATAATGTTGCGTAATTCAACTTCGTTTCTTGGCGCAAAAATGATAAGGTTTGGAATGCATCTTAAATACGATAAATCAAAAACACCATGATGTGTTGCGCCATCTTCTCCTACTAAACCAGCGCGATCCAAACAAAAAATAACTGGAAGTTTTTGCAAAGCAACATCATGAATTACTTGGTCGTAAGCACGTTGTAAAAAAGTAGAATAAATATTACAAAACGGAATTAATCCTTGTGTAGCCATTCCTGCAGCAAGTGTTACTGCGTGCTGTTCGGCAATGCCTACATCAAAAGCGCGATCCGGAATTTGTTCCATCATATATTTTAAAGAACTTCCTGTTGGCATTGCAGGAGTTATACCAACAATTTTCTTGTTTTGTTTGGCGAGTTCAACAATAGTATAGCCAAAAACATCCTGATATTTTGGCTGCCTATAGGCAGATTTGGCAAATAATTCTCCGGTTTCAGCATTAAATTTTCCAGGAGCATGATATATAACTTGGTTTTCTTCGGCTTGTTTTAATCCCTTTCCTTTTCTTGTAATAATATGAAGAAACTTTGGTCCTTTTATTGTTTTTAATCTCTCTAATTCTGAAATAATTTTATTAATATCATGACCACCTATTGGTCCAGAGTAATTAAAATTTAGAGCTTCAAAAATATTGTCTTGTTTTTGAGTTCCATTTTTAACGTTGGTTAAATATTGTTTTAATGCACCAACACTTGGGTCGATGCCAATAGCATTATCGTTTAATATAACGAGTAAATTAGCATCTGTTACTCCAGCATGATTTAAACCTTCAAAGGCTATTCCGCTTGCAATTGAAGCATCACCAATAATTGCAATATGATGTTTTTTTAAATCCCCTTTTAGTTTTGAAGCAATTGCCATTCCTAATGCTGCCGAAATAGATGTGGAAGAATGCCCAACACCAAAAGTATCATATTCACTTTCACTACGTTTTGGGAAGCCGCTAATACCTTCAAATTGTCGGTTAGTGTGAAATTTATCTTTGCGTTCGGTCAAAATTTTATGACCATAGGCTTGATGACCAACATCCCAAATTAATAAATCTTCAGGAGTATTAAACACATAATGCAAAGCAATAGTAAGCTCTACCACTCCAAGACTAGCACCTAAATGACCTTCTTTTGTAGCTACTATATTAA
>CAYRVY010000494.1:0-1996 GCA_964427695.1 uncultured Flavobacteriaceae bacterium | reverse complement strand
AATCTTTAATGCCAACTATAGATATGATTGGTGTAAATAACAGGAATTTAAAAACTTTTGAAGTGAGTTTAGCTACAAGCAAAGCCTTAAGTTCATTAATTCCAAATGAATTTGTAAAAGTATCCGAAAGTGGTATCAGTTCAGTCGAAGCAATCAAGGAATTGAAACCTTATGGATATCAAGGATTCTTAATTGGCGAGAATTTTATGAAAACTAATAATCCAGGAGCAAGTGCAAAACAATTCATTAAAGATTTAGAATTATGAAACTAAAATTCTGTGGAATGAAATATCAAGATAACATTAATCAAGTTGCAACATTGCAACCAGATTATCTTGGCTTTATTTTTTATGATAAGTCTGCGCGATTCATACAAGATGTTATTCCTCAAGTTCCAAATACAATTAAAAAAGTTGGTGTTTTTGTAGATACAGATTTAAGTGATGTTTTAGATAACATAAATAAGTACAATTTGCAGGCTGTTCAACTTCATGGCAATGAATCAATAAATTATTGTAGAGAGTTAAGAAGTCATTTCGAACAAAGTGAGAAATCACATAAAATGATTGAAATCATTAAAGTATTCAGTATAAAAGACAAATTCAATTTTGATGTTTTAAAACCTTATGAGAATGTATGTGATTATTATTTATTCGATGCTAAAGGCAAACTTCCTGGAGGCAATGGTTACACATTCAATTGGAATGTTTTAAAGAAGTATCCTTCAACAAAACCCTTCTTTTTAAGTGGTGGAATTGGTTTAGATGAAGTTGAAAACATAAAATTATTCCTTAAAACAGAAGCATCAAAATATTGTTACTCTATTGACGTAAACAGTAAATTTGAAATACAAGCAGGATTAAAAAATATTGAAAAATTAAAAGAATTTAAAATCCAAATCAATGCGAAGCATTGAAACCTATTGAAATGCAGAATATAAAAATCTAATCGTATAAAATTTCTGAAGCCTTGTAAGAAATTTAGATTTAATTTTTGATTTTCCGAAGGAAAAACTCCTCATTTCAATTTGATTTTTTGGTTCGTTTTGTATCAAGACAAAATGAACAGAATAAAAAAAGAATTTTTATTCCTATATAAAACTAGGAATACATTTATAAAACAAAAGGATAATTAAAAAGATTCCTGCATTCGCAGGAAGTAAACATGAAATATAACATCAACAAAAAAGGCTATTACGGAGAATTTGGAGGAGCATTTATTCCAGAAATGCTCTATCCAAATGTAGAAGAATTACGTCAAAATTATTTAAAAATAATGGCTGAACCAGAATTTCAAAATGAGTTCAATCAATTACTTAAGGATTATGTTGGTCGTCCTTCGCCTCTTTATTTCGCAAAACGCCTTTCAGAGAAGTACAACACAAAAATTTACTTAAAAAGAGAAGACCTCAACCATACAGGAGCACACAAAATAAATAACACTATTGGGCAGATATTGATGGCAAAACGTCTTGGTAAAACCCGAATTATTGCCGAAACTGGAGCTGGACAACATGGTGTTGCAACGGCAACAGTTTGTGCACTAATGGGATTGGAATGTATTGTTTATATGGGCGAAATCGATATTGCAAGACAAGCACCAAATGTAGCTCGCATGAAAATGCTTGGAGCCACAGTAATTCCAGCATTATCTGGAAGTCGTACACTAAAAGATGCTACAAATGAAGCAATCCGAGATTGGATTCAAAATCCTATCAATACACATTATATTATTGGAAGTGTTGTTGGACCTCATCCTTATCCAGATATGGTAGCACGTTTTCAATCGATTATTTCCAAAGAAATTAAATGGCAACTCCAAGAACATGAAGGCACAACCAAACCAGATTATGTTATTGCTTGTGTTGGTGGAGGAAGTAATGCAGCTGGAGCTTACTATCATTTTTTAGATGATGAAAATGTCAAACTAATTGCTGTAGAAGCCGCTGGAAAAGGCATAAATTCCGGCAAAAGCGCAGCCACTTCTGCCTTGGGAA
>CAYRVY010000493.1:0-2016 GCA_964427695.1 uncultured Flavobacteriaceae bacterium | reverse complement strand
CAGATTTTTTTAAAGACATTCGGTTTTTTGAAGAAGAGTTTAATGGCATTATGCCTTTAGAAATAATGGTAAATACAAAACGTAAAAAGGGTGTTATGAAACTTTCTACACTAAAACGAATGAATGAACTTGAAGAACTAATTATTGAAATTCCAGAATTATCCAGACCAATTTCTGTAGTGAGTTTAGTTAAATACTCCAAGCAAGCATACTATAACGGAAACCCTAAATACTATCAACTGCCAACATCACAAGAAAACAGTTTTATCTTATCCTATGCTAAAAACTCGTCTTCTAACGTAGATTTACTTAAAAATTTTGTAGATAGTACTGGACAGTATGCACGAATAACAACCTTTATGAAGGATATTGGCACTGACAAAATGGAGCGTATTGAAGAAAATCTTCAAGCTAAAATAAAAAAGATCTTTCCAGAAGATCAATATGAAGTTACCATAACTGGAAAGGCATATTTGTTTGAGAAAGGTACAAAATATTTAATAAATAATTTAGTGCTTTCGCTTTCACTCGCTATATTCTTAATATCGCTTTTTATGGCATATATGTTCAGGTCGTTCAGGATGATTATTGTGTCGTTAATTCCAAATATTATTCCGTTACTCATTACAGCAGGTTTAATGGGTTTTCTTGGTGTGCCAATAAAACCATCAACCATTTTAGTGTTTAGCATTGCTTTTGGGATTTCGGTCGATGACACCATCCACTTTTTAGCAAAATACAGACAAGAATTACTCGCAAATAACTGGAAAATTAAAAAATCGGTTTATGCGGCTTTACGCGAAACAGGAGTGAGTATGTTTTATACATCTATCGTCTTGTTTTTTGGTTTTTCGGTCTTTATTATTTCAAATTTTGGAGGTACAGTAGCACTTGGAGCATTGGTTTCGGCAACCTTATTGTTTGCATTGTTAGCCAATTTATTATTGTTACCATCATTATTATTATCATTAGAGCGAAGTATTGCCAACAAAGAAGTTTTAAAAGAACCAACCTTTAGAATTATTCCTGAAGAAGAAAAAGCAGAAAAGTAATAACTCAAATTTAAATTCCAAAACACAATCATTTTGGGCACTTGTAATTTAAAAAGCCGATAGGTTTGTATAAATGCTAAAAAAACCTTATCGATTAAATAAACCCTGCCTTTTTTGCTGCTTTTACCAAATTAGAATCATCTCCTTTTTTAATATAAAATATTATTTTTAATTTGACTTTTCGATCTTCTATTGCTCTTTTAGATAATGCAACATATTTAGAAATATCTTTAGTCTTTTCGCCCATTGATAAATGATACAATATTTGTCTATCATAGTTATCAATATTTAATCCATTAAAATTCTGTGTATTAGTGTATTCTTTTATTGTTTTACTGTAATATATTTCATTACTCAAAACAATTACTATTGCATCTATTAAACTTTGCGGTCTAATATCTGTTTTTATTATAAAGCCTTCAGGATTAATTTCTTCAATAATACTGCAAACTCTTAAAGGATCAGTAATATTAGTTAAAACAACTATTTTGGTTTTTGCGTTTTTCTTTCTTATTAAAAGCCCTAAATCTTCTCCACAAACATAACGTTCGTTTTTTGAAACTGGTAATTGTAAATCTAACAGTACTAAGTCAAAGTTTTTAAGTTTTATGTGCTTTACTGCTTCGTCACAATTTTTAGCAAAACATATACTAAAAGCTATATTAGATATTGAATTTACAATGTCTGCATACGCATTTGCACTTATAGAGTCGTCCTCAATAATAAGTAGGTTAATCTCGTTTTTATGCATCAAATAGTTATTAATCTATTAATCTATTAATCTATTACTCAAATATATAAATTGTTTTCTTACAGTTTACAAAATGGCAAAAATATGTGGTAAAACCACATTAGAGAACCCATAAAAAGCTGTTTATTTGAAAAGTCAATAATTGACAAACTATAATGGCTATATTCTATAATATGACTTAAATATGTTATATTTTAGTTAAAAATCAAGAAA
>CAYRVY010000492.1:0-2017 GCA_964427695.1 uncultured Flavobacteriaceae bacterium | reverse complement strand
TGTTTTATACAAATATACTACCTATATCAGTTATATCATAGAATATAGCTTAAAAGTTTAATTATAAGTTTCATGTGTTTATATTTATTGTTTTTTAACGGTCACATGCTGTTCGCTATTAATCATTCCCTTGTGTGATAAACTTTTTAGCATGCTCGTTTCATAGGTTCTAATTTTTAACTAAAGATACAAATGTAAGTTATTTAACAAATCTTATTACCTCTTCAAAAAAGTCCTTAGGGTTTTCGGCATGTAACCAATGTCCTGCATTGATTATTGTTTTAACCGAAGCCTTCGGAAAATGTATTACCATTAAAGATTCATCATTTTGATTAATATAATCGGATTTATCGCCTCGCAGAAACAAGGTGTCTTTTTTAAATATTGAATTAGTTGGCAAAGCTTCCCCAATTTGTTCAATATTGTCTTTTAAAGCCTTCAAATTTACACGAAGCCCAAGTTGTCCTTTTTTAACCCAATATAAATTTTTAAGTAAAAACTGCCTAACACCAAATTCTGAAACATAATTAGCTAATACATCGTCTGCTTCTTTTCTGGTTTTAATTATCCCAAAATTTAAAGCTGATAAGCCTTCTAAAATCAATTCGTGATGTATTGGATAATAGCGAGGAGAAATATCGGCAACTATTAGCTTTGAAACTAATTCAGCATACTTTACAGCAAATAGCATAGATACTTTTCCTCCCATTGAATGTCCAAGTAACACAATGTTTCTTAATTGATGTTCATTACAATATTGTTTTAAATCTTGTACTAAAACGGAATAGTTAAATGTTCTATCATGAAGACTTCGACCATGATTTCGTTGATCAATCAAATGCACTTCGTAGTCTTGTTCTCTAAACCGTTTTCCAAGTGTTTTCCAGTTGTCACTCATTCCTAAAAACCCATGAAGTATAAGAAATGGTTGCCCTTGACCTAAAATATTTGAATGTAATAGCATTTTTGATTTACGATTGTTTTATTTACCACGAATACACGAATAATTTTTTTAACTTTTTGTATTCATTTCCATTTGTGTAGGATATTTAAAAGACAATATAAAATTTATTTCAATCTGTGTAAATACATATTTACTACATTTTCAATACCTAAATACAAGCTTTCAGAAATTAAGGCGTGACCTATAGATACTTCTAAAAGTTTTGGAATATTATCTTTAAAAAATTTAATATTATTTAAAGATAAGTCATGTCCTGCATTTACACCAAGATTAATAGAATTAGACAAAATTGCACATTCAATATATGGTTTAATAGCTTTTTTATTTCCTAAATTGTATTGATGTGCAAAATCTTCGGTATATAATTCTATTCTATCAGTTCCTGTGGCTTTTGCTCCATCTACTTGATTTAAATCTGCATCTAAAAAAACAGAAGTTCTAATATTGTTTTGTTTGAACTCTTGAATTACTTCAGTTAAAAAACTTTTATGTTTTATAGTATTCCAACCTGCGTTTGAAGTAATGGCATCATCAGCATCAGGAACCAAAGTAACTTGTGTTGGTTTAATATTTAAAACCATATCTACAAATTTTGGAGTTGGATTTCCTTCTATATTAAATTCGGTATAAACAATCGGTTTTAAATCTAAAACATCTTGATATCTAATATGGCGTTCGTCTGGCCTTGGATGAATTGTGATGCCTTGTGCACCAAACTGCTGTATGTCCTTCGCAAATTGAACAAGATTAGGAGTATCTCCTCCTCTCGAATTTCTTAAGGTTGCAATCTTATTAATATTTACACTTAATGTTGTCATTTATTAGATTTTTAAAACGCAAAAATACAAAGTAATATCAATTGAATTGTTTTTTGATGAGTTAAGGCTAAAAAATATAAGCATAGCCTTTGTTAAGGTTGTATTTTAAACTCAGGATACGCAGAAAAGAGACAATTTATATGTGTTTTTTTAATGTTCTATTGGTGTAAATAACACTTTATCTGCATATTTTTGATTAATTTGCACATGCTTTTATACGACACTATGCCATTAA
>CAYRVY010000491.1:0-2023 GCA_964427695.1 uncultured Flavobacteriaceae bacterium | reverse complement strand
TAGCTCGTTGGGCTCATAACCCAAAGGTCGCTGGTTCGAGTCCAGCTCCCGCTACACAGAAAACCAGTTGTGAAAACAACTGGTTTTTTTATGCGCAAAAGTCAGTAAGTCCAGCTAAAGGAACTAAAAGAGATTCAAGTGTTTTTTACATTTTAACTTAAGATTGTTAGGTAATTAACATTTCTAACCTCTGTTTATTATATGTCTATTACAACAATTTCAGCTCTTGCTCCAAATCTATAATTTATATGAGATGTACCAATTCCTTTAGAAACATACATTTTAGGTTCTTTTTCTTTATACCAGCCTTTTAAATATTTGCCACTCCCATTTGGTTTAAAATAAACATAACCAAAAAAATTAATTTGACCTCCATGAGTATGCCCAGAAAGTATCAAATCAATTTTTAAATCTCCTTTTTGTTGTACAATAATATCTCTGTGTTCGGGACAATGTGTCAAGACAATGTTTGTGTTTGTTAGTTTTAAATTTTCTATAGATGTATTGAAATCAGCATTCCCTCCTATAAAATCATCGATGCCAATAATCGATATATTTCTGTCTTTTTTAATAAAATTCCGATTCTCATTGATTAAGAGTTCACAATTACTTTCCTCATAAATGTCTTTTAGTTTGTTTAAATCTACATTTCCATTATATTCTCTATTTCCTGTAATTGCATATTTTTGAATAGAATTGTCTATCAATAATAAAAACTCATTCAATACGCTAATACCTCCAGTTGAGTTAATTGAATCTCCAGTTATTAATACTAAATCAGGGTTTATTGAATTTATTTTTTTGGCAATAGATTTATGAAAAGATTTTAGAGTACTTATATGTAGATCAGAAATTTGAATGATTTTAATTTTAGGCTTTTTATTTTTAGAAATATCAAAATAATTCCAATCGATAACATATTTTTCGAACCATAAAATATCTAAAAGAAATAAACCAATAAATGCTAAAATTCCTTTTATTAAAAAATTTCTTCTATTAATCTTTTTCATATATAATTATTACTTTGAGAATGGAAAGGTAATAAATTTGTATAACTAAAATTTGAGGACTATACCAAATTTCGTGATGTAGCACAAAGTATAGTTAATCTAAGAAATGGTATAGCATTATACGTTGTCAAGTTCATTCTATTAAGATTAGAAAAACATAATCTAATTGTTTTTTATAACACTATTATAAACCCTAACTTTGCATCTTCATTCATCAAAGCTATTGCGTAGATGAAATCAAATTAAAAAGAATGCATAAAGCTGGTTTTGTAAATATTATTGGTAATCCAAATGTTGGGAAATCCACTTTAATGAATGCCTTTGTTGGCGAGAAATTATCTATCATCACATCAAAAGCCCAAACCACACGTCATCGTATTTTGGGTATTGTAAATGGAGAAGATTTTCAAATGGTTTTAAGTGATACTCCTGGAATTATTAAACCAGCCTATGAGTTGCAAAAATCTATGATGGATTTTGTAAAATCGGCATTTGAAGATGCAGATGTATTGATTTTTATGGTGGAAATTGGAGAGAAAGCATTGAAAGATGAAGGTTTTTTTAATAAAATCACAAATTCTAAAATTCCAGTGTTATTACTATTGAATAAGATTGATAAATCAAATCAAGAGCAATTAGAAGAACAGGCAGTTTTATGGAAAAGCAAAGTACCAAATGCAGAATTGTATCCAATTTCTGCTCTAGAAGGGTTTAATGTAAAAGAAGTTTTTAATCGCGTTATAGAATTACTTCCAGAATCTCCACCATTTTATCCTAAAGATCAACTTACCGATAAACCAGAACGTTTTTTTGTAAATGAAGCTATTAGAGAAAAAATATTAATGCATTACAAAAAAGAAATTCCCTATGCTGTAGAGGTCGATACCGAAGAGTTTTTTGAGGAAGAAAACATTATTCGTATTCGATCGATAATAATGGTTGAACGCAATACCCAAAAAGGGATTATTATAGGTCATAAAGGAAGCGCATTAAAACGTGTTGGTGTTGAAGCC
>CAYRVY010000490.1:0-2023 GCA_964427695.1 uncultured Flavobacteriaceae bacterium | reverse complement strand
GAGTTATAAAAATATTTAAGTTAAAATCTAAAAAGGGATACTTAAGTAAGATTAGCTTTTTACAATCTGATGAAGATAACAAAGTTTACAAAAACTTTACTGAAGGACATCTATATGATAGTTTTTAGGCATAAATTCACCTGATTAGCTTCTTATACTTTATGCGCTTAGGAATTAAATCACCACCCAATCGTTTCTTTTTATTTTCTTCATAATCGGAGAAACCTCCTTCAAAGAAATATACTTGCGAATTACCTTCGAAAGCTAATATGTGAGTACATATTCTATCTAAAAACCATCTGTCATGAGAAATCACTACAGCACAACCAGCAAAATTTTCCAAACCATCTTCCAATGCCCGTAAAGTGTTAACATCAAGATCGTTAGTGGGTTCGTCTAAAAGTAATACATTACCTTCTTCTTTAAGTGTCATTGCAAGATGTAATCGGTTTCGCTCTCCTCCAGAAAGTTGTTTTACTTTTTTGTTTTGCTCACTTCCACTAAAGTTAAAACGACTTAAATAGGCACGCGAATTTACTTGTTTTCCTCCCATCATAATAAGCTCTTGTTCATCGCTAAAATTTTGCCAAATTGTTTTTTCTTGATCTATATTAGAATGTGCCTGATCTACATAAGCTATTTTAGCAGTTTCACCAACTATAAATTCACCTTTGTTTGAGGTTTCTTCTCCCGTTATCATTTTAAAAATAGTAGTCTTTCCAGCTCCATTTGGGCCAATAATACCAACTATTCCTGCTTGAGGTAATTTAAAATTCAAATCATCATATAACAATTTATCATCATAAGCTTTACTAACTCCAATAGCTTCAATAACATTTGTTCCCAAACGTGGACCATTTGGAATATAGATTTCCAATTTTTCATCCAATTGCTTTTGGTCCTGACTCATTAGCTTGTCATAATTCTTCAACCGTGCTTTTTGTTTTGCCTGACGACCTTTTGCTCCTTGACGAACCCATTCTAACTCACGCTCTAAAGTCTTTTGACGCTTGGATGCTACTTTACTCTCTTGAGCCATCCGCTTCGACTTTTGGTCTAACCACGATGAGTAGTTTCCTTTCCAAGGGATTCCTTCTCCTCTATCCAATTCCAAAATCCAACCCGCAACATTATCTAAAAAATATCTATCGTGTGTAACAGCTATTACAGTTCCTTTGTATTGTGCTAAATGATGTTCTAACCAATGTACAGATTCTGCATCCAAATGGTTTGTTGGCTCATCTAATAACAACACATCAGGTTCTTGTAATAGTAAACGACATAAAGCTACACGACGTCTCTCTCCACCAGATAATATCCCTACTTTTTTGTCTGCATCTGGTGTACGCAATGCATCCATTGCTATTTCTAATTTAGTGTCGAGTTCCCAAGCGTTAGAGGCATCAATTTTATCTTGAAGCTCGGCTTGCTGTGCCATTAACTTCTCCATCTTATCTGGATTAGAATAGATTTCTTCCAGGCCATACATGTCGTTTATCCTGTTATATTCATCAAGTATGGCAACCGTTTCGGCTACGCCTTCTTTTACGATTTCTATTACTGTTTTATCTTCATCAAGAAACGGTTCTTGCTCTAAATACCCAACCGAATAGTCTTGTAAAAATGTGACATTACCTTGATAGTTTCTCTCTACGCCAGCTATAATCTTTAACAAGGTCGATTTACCAGAACCATTAAGTCCTAAAATCCCGATTTTAGCTCCATAAAAAAAACTCAAATATATATTTTTTAAAACTGGAGTATTGGCACTTTTATAAGTTTTTGTAACTCCAGCCATTGAGAAAATCACCTTTTTATCGTCGCTCATTTATATTTGTGGTTTGAACTTAATCCTTTTTGAATTTTTGACCTTTGAACTCTGAATTCCGTAAATAATGCATAAATGCTCCTATTTTATTCTTTATTGTTTCACACATTTCTGACAATTTCTCGAATTGTTTTTTAGTAATTAACTGACCTTACGCAGAATATTTACGTTCAAGCCACATTTTTAATTTGATTT
>CAYRVY010000489.1:0-2026 GCA_964427695.1 uncultured Flavobacteriaceae bacterium | reverse complement strand
TCAAGATTTTTTTCGTAAACCTTATCTAATTCTCCAAAATATGTTTGTCGCTTTTCGTGTATAGCCTTTGTAGCAATACTAAACCGTTCCCAAATTTGTTCGCGTTGTTCTTTATCTACTGGACCAAGCTCTTCTTTCCAAATCTTATGTAAGACTTGCAATTCTCTAAATGCACTATTGCTATCATCATATTGTGCTAATTCTTCAGCACGAGCAATTAATTTTAGTTTTTGTTCTAAATTATGTTTGAAGTCTAAATCTCTTAAATCGCGATTTAAATGTAGAAAATCGTAAAAAATTTCGACATGGTGATGATAGTTATTCCAAACATTATTATACTTATCTCGCGGAATTGGACCTGCATTTCTCCAACTTTCTTGTAATGTTTTAAAATGCTTATAAGTAGTGTTTATGTTTTCTTCTACATTTATTAAACCCTTTATTTCTGCTATTATTTCTAAACGATTTTCTAAATTTTCTTTTAGTGATTTTTCTAAATTTTTATAATGTTCGTGACGTTTATCTCTATACGTTTTAAAAATGCTATTGAAACGTTTTTTTAATAGGCTATCGAAATAAAAATCAATAGTATTACCACCTCCAGCTATAAATTCTGCTTTTTTCTCTGCTAATAACGCTCCAAATTTAGCAGAGAACTCACTCTTTATAGTATCTACTTGAGATTTTATAACTTGTATTTTCTCATTTTTAACTAATTCTTCAAGTTCATCTACCAAATCATCCATAGACATGGTATGATAATTTTTTTCTTCAATTTTTGGATGCTTGTTTTTGTCTTCATCTTCGGCCTCTTTAGCATTTTCAGCTTCAATTTCAGTTAAAGCCTCATCTTCATTCTTAGTTTGAGTTTCTTTTTTATTGTCGGAAAGGGTTTCGATGTTGTCTTCTGTTACTGTATTAGCTTCAACAGTTTTTACTTCTACTTCTTTTACAGCTTTAGCTTCAGTTTTAGATTTGTTTTCGGTAAGAGTTTTGGTATTATCTTCTGTTACTGTTTTGGTTTCAATAGCTATTTCTTCAACAACTTCTGCTTGTTTCTTTTCTGTTTTTTTATCAACTTCATCTTCATCTTCATCTTCAACTTCAATTTCAGTTATAGAATCTTTAGCAGTATTTGTAACTGTTTCTTCTTGAATTTGTGCAATATTCTGTGCAGTATCTTCTATAACAGTTTCGACATCTACATTAACATCTTCATTTTTGGTTGTTTTTGCATCTTTTTTTCCATCTGCTTTTGGCAGGTTATCTTTCTCAGACATATCTTTCAATGTTTAGGTTCTCAATCAGTTTAACGGTTAAATATAATATTAACTATTAAAATTACAAAAGTTATTGAGTATTAATAGGGTTTTAAAAGCTAATTCCAAATTTCCCAAGCTTTGTCTGCTTGTAATTTTAACATTTCTAAACCATTACAAATGGTTGCTCCTTTAAGCTTGCCGATAGTTAAAAATTTAGTTTCTTCAGGATTATAAATTAAATCGAATAACAGATGTGATTTTGTTATTGCGTCATACGGAATTGGAGTACAAACATTGGTCTCTGGATATGTGCCAAGAGGTGTGCAATTAACAATAATATTATGGGATTCTATAATTTCTTTTGAAAGAGTTTCGTAAGTATATGTTGCAGTATTTGAGGCTGTTCTTGAAACATAATTATACTCTATACCTATCCTTTTAAAGGTATATGCAATAGCTTTTGATGCACCTCCTGTTCCAAGTATAAGTGCTTTTTTATGATTCTTTTTTAAGTAAGGCTCAATAGATTTTTTAAATCCATAATAATCTGTATTATAACCAATAAGGGTTCCATTTTTTGTAATTTTGATAGTGTTTACAGCACTTATTTCTTTAGCTTTTTTATCTATTTTGTCTAAAAAAGGAATGATAGTTTCTTTGTAAGGTATTGTAACATTTAAGCCTTTTAAGTCTTTGACATCTTTTATAATATCTATAAAATTGTCAATAGATTCAATATCAAAATTTTGATATGTATGTGGTAA
>CAYRVY010000488.1:0-2027 GCA_964427695.1 uncultured Flavobacteriaceae bacterium | reverse complement strand
CAACAGGTCATATTATTGAGCAAATAGAGATTATTAAAACCATTTTAGACAAAGGGCTTGCTTACGAAATTAATGGATCGGTGTATTTTGATGTTCTTAAATATAACGAAACTAAAAACTACGGAATATTAAGCGGTAGAAATATTGAAGATTTAATACATAATACTAGAGCTTTAGATGGTCAAAGCGATAAAAAGAATCCGCAAGATTTTGCACTTTGGAAAAAAGCCGAACCTCAACATATTATGCGTTGGCCTTCGCCTTGGAGTGATGGTTTTCCTGGTTGGCATTTAGAGTGCACTGCTATGAGCACAAAATATCTTGGCGAACATTTTGATATTCATGGTGGTGGAATGGATTTAAAATTTCCTCATCACGAATGCGAAATTGCTCAAGCCGAAGCTTGTAATAACAAAAGTCCTGTTAATTATTGGATGCATGCCAATATGTTAACCCTTAATGGACAAAAAATGGCAAAATCTACTGGAAATTACATTCTGCCTAACGATTTTTTTACAGGAGATAACAAACATTTAAGCAAGTCATTTACAGCAAGTGTTGTTCGCTTTTTTATGCTTCAAGCACATTACAGAAGTATTTTAGATTTTTCTAATGATGCTCTTTTGGCTTCTGAAAAAGGATTCAACAAACTTATGGAAGCTGTAAATTCATTGAAAAACTTGGAGGTTTCTAAAACTACATCAAAAAACACAAAAGAAACTATAGCAATTTTAAAAGAAAAATTTTATAGTTCAATGAATGATGATTTCAATACACCTATTTTAATTAGTTGGTTATTTGAAGGTGTTACAATTATTAATAAAATAAAATCAGTAAATGAAACTATTTCTAAAGAAGATTTGAGAGATTTTACTGAACTAATAAATTCTTTTGTTTTCGATGTATTAGGTTTAGAAAACGTAGTTAATGGTAATGAAAGCACCAATAAACTGCCTGATACTGTTGCAATACTTATAAAACTTCGAGCAGAAGCAAGAGCAAATAAAGACTTTGGATTATCTGACAAGATTAGAGACGAATTATTAGCTATTGGCATCCAGTTAAACGATGGTAAAGATGGCACTTCTTTTTCGACTAATTAATATGTTGTAAGGTGGTGAGTTGTTTGTTGTTTAGTTGTATAAAAACCTTTTTGATATATAATTAACAACCAAAATCATGCATATATATTCATTTGAAAAAATAGATGTTTGGAAAGAAGCTATAAAATTAGCTGTAAAAATAGATTAATCCTGCAAGGTTTAGACCTACAAGGTTTGTAAAACCTTGCAGGAATTCCTTGTAGGTCTTGGGTTTAAAGTAAAAGTCTCGATTCCATATG
This sequence comes from uncultured Flavobacteriaceae bacterium, assembly GCA_964427695.1. Taxonomy (GTDB): domain Bacteria; phylum Bacteroidota; class Bacteroidia; order Flavobacteriales; family Flavobacteriaceae; genus PRS1. The sequence continues at coordinate 685 of CAYRVY010000488.1, read as the reverse complement.
TTAAACTTTTAAATTATGCAATAATATTAAAAGAGCTAAAATTTATTTCAAATGAAAATTATTTAGAATTAAGAGTAGATGTTGAATCAATTACAAATAAGATAAACGCATTAGGTATCACTCTTTAAAATCCTAACATCTTTACAACAAACAACTAAACATTTTTGAAAAAGTTAATCACATATCCATTCATCTTCATAGTAAAAGTATATCAAACTTTAATCTCACCGCTTACACCAGCTTCTTGCAGATATCAACCTACCTGCTCACATTATACCATAGAGGCTTTACAAAAACACGGCTTGTTTCGAGGAGGAACATTATCTATAAAACGGATATTTAGTTGTCATCCATGGGGGAAATCTGGATACGATCCTGTTCCTAAAAAAGATGAAAAAAAAATAATATAGCAATATAACTCTCTTTTCTTTTATTCCGTTTCAATTCTATATATTTACACAACTAAAATAGAAATTATGCACTTTTTACAAATCGTTTGGGAGCCAACTTCAAACGGAATTAATATTTTCGGGTTTTTTACTATTCACTATTACAGTCTCATGTGGATGTTAGCTTTTATATTAGGTTGGTTTATCATGAAAAAGGTTTATAAAAATGAAAATCAATCTAACGAAAAATTAGACTCTCTTTTTATATATTCGGTTGTTGGAATTATGATTGGAGC
>CAYRVY010000487.1:0-2030 GCA_964427695.1 uncultured Flavobacteriaceae bacterium | reverse complement strand
CCAGTAATCCAACCAATATCCGCAGTACACCAATACACATCATCTTCTCTATACTGAAATACATTTTTAAACGTGTAGGCTGTATAAACCATATAACCTGCAGTAGTATGCACCATACCTTTTGGTTGTCCTGTAGATCCAGAAGTATATAAAATGAATAAAGGGTCTTCGGCATTCATGATTTCTGGTTCACATTCGTTTGAAGCGGCTTCCAATAAAGGCTTAAGCCATTTATCGCGACCTTCTTTCATATGAATATCCGAATTAATACGTTTGGCTACTAAAACTGTTTCAACACAAGGACAGGTTTCTAAACCTTCGTCAATAATAGCTTTTAAATCTATAGTTTTATTTCCTCTATAAGAACCATCACTAGTAATCACCATTTTACAATCGCTATCATTAATTCTTGTAGAAAGTGCTGTTGCAGAAAAACCAGCAAAAACCACAGAATGGATTGCTCCAATTCTCGCACATGCTAATATTGAAATTGCCAATTCTGGAATCATTGGTAAATAGATACAAACTCGATCTCCTTTAGTTATACCTTGTTCTTTTAAAACATTTGCAAACTGATTGACTCGTTTGTGCAATTGCTTATAAGTAATATGCTCGGCTTGTTCATTTGGATCGTTTGGCTCAAAAAGAATCGCTGTTTTATCGCCTCGAGTGGCAAGATGCCTGTCAATACAATTCTCGGTAATATTAAGCTTGGCGCCTTCAAACCATTTAACTTCGGGTTTGGAGAAATCCCAACTTAAAACGGTATCCCATTTTTTTCGCCACATAAAATGTTCTTCGGCGACTTCTTCCCAAAAATTTTCAGGCTCTCTAACCGATTTTCTATAAACTTGGAAATATTCTTCTAGATGTTTTATATGGTAGTTGCTCATTTCAAATTATTTTTTTTATTTATTAACTATTGAGATTGGCTATAAATATAAAACAAAATACAATCCTTACAAATAACACTTTTAATGATTCTATTTTATTAGGAATAATATCGAATTATTTTTAAGCAAAAATTAATTACACATAAGTTGTCATAGAATTACTTATTTTCGTTTTATGAATTCTAATTTCCTTCAAACTCCAATAGATTACTTAAAAGGCGTAGGTCCAAATCGTGCAGATTTGCTGAGAAAAGAGTTAGGCATTCATACCTATCAAGATTTAGTCAACTTATTTCCAAATCGATACATCGATCGAACACAATTTTATAAGATAAATCAATTACAACGTAACAATGCTGATGTGCAGGTTATTGGACAAATAGTCGATGTGCAAGAAGTATCTCAAAAACGCGGTAAGCGTTTAGCAGCAAGGTTTCAAGATGATACAGGAGAAATGGAATTGGTTTGGTTTCGTGGTCATAAATGGATTCGTGAAAGTTTAAAGTTTGAAAAAGATTATGTCATTTTCGGAAAAACCAACTGGTTTAATGGCAAATATAATATGCCTCATCCCGAAACGGAATTACTTGAAGATTATAAAAAAAGTTTGCGCTCGGCAATGCAACCAATTTATCCTTCGACCGAAAAATTATCGAATAAAGGCATTTCCAATCGTGTGATTAGTAAAATCATGCAACAATTGTTTACAGAAACCAAAGGAAAATTTGTTGAAACCTTATCAGAAAGTTTAATTTCTGAATTAAAATTAATATCAAAACCTGAAGCTCTTTTTAATGTCCATTTTCCTAAAAATCAAGAGCTGTTAGCAAAGGCTCAATATCGATTAAAATTCGAAGAATTATTTTACATTCAGTTGCAATTAATTCGCAAAAATTTAATCCATAAATCTAAAATTAAAGGCTTTACATTTACACAAGTTGGCGACTACTTTAATAGCTTTTTTAAAACCCATTTAGCATTCGAATTAACCAATGCTCAAAAACGAGTTATTAAAGAAATTAGAAACGATTTAGGAAGCAATGCACAGATGAATCGCTTATTGCAAGGCGATGTTGGTTCTGGAAAGACCATAGTAGCGTTAATGTCAATGTTAATAGCACTTGACAACGGTTTTCA
>CAYRVY010000486.1:0-2036 GCA_964427695.1 uncultured Flavobacteriaceae bacterium | reverse complement strand
ATCGGGGAATTAAACCACATCTTCTCGTCCGCCGAAGCGGAATGCGAAGGAGGATTAAAATACACAATACTGAAAAGCAATCTCTCTAAAATAAGAACTTTTGTAGTAAATGATTTTAATAACAAAAACGAAGTTTCTAAATCTTTAATCAGGTACTACTAAATTAGAATAGAAAATTTTATTTTATCCTAATTGTATGTATTGTAGCTATCGCTTCACAATTTTCAACAGTTAAAGCTATATTTTCATCATTAATTTTATGTTTAATTATATAAATTTTACAGAATTCAAGGTTTCTATCTACTTCAGAAAAATCTACATCTCCAAACTTTAATATTTCAGAAATTGTTAGTGTATCTATGGATTTGTTTGCCATTAATTCGAGAATATCTGGAGAATAGACAAGTTGTTTTGTGCTAATATTCTTTAGTACTCTGGCATCTAATCCATAACTACAAGATGCTCTTTTACCACTTAAAAAAAAAGCTAAAAAGATAAGTCCAATAGAGAATCCTCCAAGATAAAAACCAATACGGTGTATAAGTTTCATGTGTTTATGTTTATTGTTTTAGCGGTCACATGGAACATCCATATAAACCTGAATTCGATGTAAAGAATCATACGTTTTACTTTTGAAAGTCATACCTACAAGGAATTCCTGCAAGGTTTTACAAACCTTGTAGGTATAAACCTTGCAGGATAAATGTGTTTTTTATTATTATTGCTCAATGTAAAAGCATATCTGATTTATTATCAATTAATTGCATGTTATTTTATATCGAACTCACGTTATAAACATTCCCTTGGGTATCAAGATTTTGTTATGGATGTTTCATAAGTAATCTTAAATTGGCGCTTTTAAAGCACTTAAAAAATAAGAAGATTAACATCACTATAATCTAAATCAAACCAATCTGCCACAGTTTTGTTAGTTAAAATTCCGTGGTAAAAATACAACCCATTTTTTAAACCACTATCAAAACGCAGTGCATTTTCTATACCTCCATCTTCAGCAATTTTTAAAAGATAAGGTGTGAAAATATTACTTATTGAAACCGAAGCAGTTCTGGAATAACGAGCTGGAATATTTGGCACACAATAATGAATGACATCATGTTTTACAAACGTAGGATTATCATGTGTTGTTATATCACTTGTTTCAAAACAGCCTCCCATATCTATACTAACATCTATAATAAGTGCACCAGCTTTCATGCTTTCAACCATTGTTTCACTCACTAATACTGGAGCTCTGTTTTTACCTCTAACTGCTCCAATAGCAACATCACAACGCTTAAGAGCCTTTAGAATATTTTTGGGCTGCATAGTAGATGTGTATATAGTTGTACCTAAATTTTTTTGAAGAGCACGTAATTTTGTAATCGAATTATCAAAAACTTTTATATTAGCACCTAATCCTATTGCAGAACGTGCTGCAAATTCACCAACTGTTCCAGCTCCGAGAATAACAACTTCGATTGGAGGGACACCACTAATATTGCCAAACAACAAACCATTTCCACTATTAACATTCGATAGTAATTCTGCAGCTATTAGTACAGAGGCTGTACCAGCAATCTCACTTAATTGCGTTACAGCTGGATAGGCACCATCTTCATCTCTAATAAACTCAAAAGCTAATGCTGTAGCTCTTTTTTTTGCTAAAGCTTCAAAATAGGATTTGCTTTGTGTTTTGAGTTGTAAAGCAGAAATAAGAATAGTTTGTGGATTGATAAATTTAATCTCATCAAACGAAGGTGGTTCGACTTTTAAGATGATTGGGCAGGAAAATACTTTAGACTTGTCCTTTGTTATTTTTGCGCCAGCTTCACTATAATCTTTATTATTATAATTTGCGCCATCTCCAGCTCCAGATTCTAAAAGGACTTTATGACCATTGCTTACTAATGTTGAAACGGCATCAGGAGTGAGACAAACACGTTTTTCCTGAAAGGAGGTTTCTTTAGGAATCCCGATATATAATTTACCTTTGCGCTTAAGCACTTCTAACTTTTCTTCTTGAGGAAGTAGCTGTT
>CAYRVY010000485.1:0-2044 GCA_964427695.1 uncultured Flavobacteriaceae bacterium | reverse complement strand
ACTTTACCAGTTATTGTAACTTCTTTTTGCTTTGGTCTTTGAGCATAAGTAGTTGAAACGAAAAATCCTGTGAAAAGGATGGTTAAAAGGAGTCTATTCATGTTTGATTTTAGCATGTTAGACCACAAATGTATTCTATGGTTTAATGCCTTTTGGTTAAAGTTCTGTTAAAAGAATTTTATCACAAAATCAGGATTAAATAATTTTAAGAATCTTTTCAGGAGGTCTTCCAATTACTGCTTTATTACCGTTGATAACTATTGGTAGTTGTATAAGAATAGGGAATTCAGTCATCATTTTTATATATTCAATATTATCATAATCATCTTCATGATTTATAAGATGCTGAAAATGCTCTGTCCAAATATAATTATCAGTTCTTATTAGCTCGAAGGCTTTAATGTTTAGAAGCTTGATGATCTCTAGAAGCTTTTCTTCATTCATGGGGTTATCAATTATATTGATAATCTCAAGTTTAACTTTAGTTGTTTTTAAAATTTCTAGGCATGAGTTGGAGTCCAAATTATTTGGATCGTGATAAATTACTGTCATAGTTGAATTTGGGGTTATGTTTATTAATTTGTAGGTTATTTTTAGGTTAAGCAGGTTGTTTTTAGGTATTAATAAGATTAGTAATCAATTCAGGAGGCCTACCAATAACAGCTTTATTGCCATTGATTACGATTGGGCGCTCTATAAGTTTAGGGTTGTTAACCATTGCTATAATAAGTTCTGTATCGGACAGGTTTTTATGTTTATAGTTTTCCTTCCAGATAGCTTCTCCTTTTCTAACTAATTGAAGCGGTGTAATACCTAAAACTTTAATAATGTTTGTTAATTCTGTTTCTGAAGGTGTATTTTCAAGATAATTAATAATCTTAAATTCTTTTCCAGAATCTTGCAAAATTTTTAAGCCACTGCGCGATTTGCTACATCTGCTGTTATGAAATATTTTAATCATAATTTGTTAAATCTTTTCTTTTTGTCCCATCATCATTAAATATGATTTTAGGAAGCCTTCTATTTGGCCATCCATAACAGCATCAACATTACCAGTTTCGTGTGCAGTTCTAACATCTTTTACTAATTTATAAGGATGCATGACGTAATTACGTATTTGACTTCCCCATTCAATTTTCATTTTACTGGCTTCAATATCATCACGCTGTGTCAATTGTTTTTGTAGCTCAATTTCATAGAGTTGAGATTTTAGCATTTGCATTGCTCGAGTTCTATTATCTTGTTGTGATCTGGTTTCAGAACACGAAATCCGTATTCCAGATGGTTTATGTGTTAATTGGACCTTAGTTTCTACTTTGTTTACATTTTGTCCACCAGCACCACTTGAGCGTGCTGTTACAATTTCAATATCAGCAGGATTAATTTCTATTTCTATTGTATCATCAACTAAAGGATAGACATACACTGATGCAAAACTTGTATGACGTTTTGCATTGCTATCAAAAGGAGAAATTCTTACCAAGCGATGCACACCATTTTCGCCTTTAAGCCAACCAAAAGCATAATCGCCATCAATCTCAATAGTTACAGTTTTAATACCTGCCGAGTCGCCTTCTTGATAATTGAGTTCGCGTATTTTATAACCATTTTTTTCGGCATACATTAAGTACATTCGTAATAGCATTTGAGCCCAATCGCAACTTTCAGTTCCTCCAGCACCTGCAGTAATTTGCAATACAGCACTTAACGCATCTCCTTCATCCGAAAGCATGTTTTTAAATTCTATATCCTCTATGAGTGTTGCAGTTTTTTGAAATTGTTCTTCAACTTCTTCTGCAGAAGATTCACCTTCTTTGTAGAACTCATAAAGGACTTCTAAATCGCTTGAATAAGATTTAATAGTATTGTAATCTTTAATCCATTTTTTCTTAACGCGAAGTGATTTCATAACTACTTCAGCAGCTTTAGAGTCATTCCAGAAGTTTGGGTCAAAGGTTTGCTCTTCTTCGTTCTGTATTTCTATAGTTTTGGCATCAATGTCAAAGATAGTGCCTTAGTTTGTCAAGGCGAGTGTTTAGATCTT
>CAYRVY010000484.1:0-2044 GCA_964427695.1 uncultured Flavobacteriaceae bacterium | reverse complement strand
TTCTAAAGCATCATATGCATAACCTAATTTTGGTAATTCAAAAGCCATAATATTCAGTTTTTTGTTAATATTTATTTTCTACTCAAATTTACGACAAAGGTTTATCATTTGCATCAATAAGTTATTAAGAATGCCTATTTTGGTGTAAAATTTTTCTTTGTTGAATTCTAATTCTTTTCATATCTACAACGCATCGGCAGGAAGTGGAAAAACATTTACAATCGTAAAAGAGTATTTAAAAGTAATGTTTAAATCTTCTGCAAAAGATTCTTACAGGCACATTCTTGCCATTACATTTACCAATAAAGCAGTACGTGAAATGAAAAATCGTATTGTAGAAACATTAAAAGAGTTTTCTTCAGAAGAAATATTAGTTACGCCAAATAGTATGTTTAACGTTATTTGCAAAGAATTGCCTATACAGCCAAATGCACTTCATAATAAATCTAAAATAATATTAAATAGTATTGTACGTAATTATGCTGCCTTTGATGTCTCGACAATAGATAAGTTTACTCAAAAATTAATCAGAACTTTTGCTTACGATTTAGGGTTTCCAATGAATTTTGAAGTAGAGCTTGATACAGAGTCTATGCTAAAAAAAGCTGTAGATAATCTCATTGCTAAAGCTGGAAGTGATAAAGAGCTAACTAAAACATTAATCGATTTTGCAATTGAAAAAGCAGATGATGATAAAAGCTGGGATATTTCTTTAGACTTCTATAAGATTGCCAAACTTCTTACAAACGAAAACGACTTACCATTTATTGAAGCTTTAGAAAACAAGTCTCTAGAAGATTTTAAAAAACTTAAATCACTCTTAAAAGAAAAAATAAAATCGACAGAAAATTTAATAATTAAAGAAGCTCAAAATGTTTTAATCTTAATTGAGAAATGTGGTTTAGGGTTTAATGATTTTTCAAACAGTTATTTGCCTAAACATTTTAAAAATCTAGTTGAGAAAAAGTTTAATGTAAATTTTGAAGCCAAATGGCAAGAAGATTTAGACAATAAAATTCTTTATCCTAAACGAGTAACTAATGATATTGTATTAATAATAAATGAGATTAAACCACAAATAGTTTCTGCCTTTAATACAACTAAACATACGGTTTATAAACTTAAATTTTTAAAAGCAGTAATTAAAAACATAACGCCTTTATCTGTTTTAAATGCCATTAACAAAGAACTAGAGGTCATAAAAAAGGAACAAAATGTAATACTTATTTCTGAATTTAATTCCATTATTAGTAACGAAATAAAAAACCAACCAGCACCTTTTATTTATGAACGTATTGGAGAAAAGTTTCGCCATTATTTTATAGACGAATTTCAAGACACCTCTGTTTTGCAATGGGAAAATTTAATTCCGCTGCTAGAGAATTCTCTATCTAGCGAAAATGGTTCTCTAATGTTAGTAGGCGACGCAAAACAGTCTATTTATAGATGGCGAGGAGGAAAAGCTGAACAATTTATTGGCTTATGTAATAAAGTAAATCCTTTTTTTGTAGAGCCTCAAATAGAACATTTGCCTTTCAATTTTAGAAGTTTTAAGAGCATTGTAGAATTTAATAATAGTTTCTTCTTACACTTATCAACTTTTGTCTTTTGTGAAAATGAATATAGTAAATTATACGATTTATGTAAACAAAATACTTCAATTGAAAAACAAGGCTATGTTAATATTACATTTTTAGATTTAGATAAAGATGATAGTAGAAATGAAGCTTATCCTCAAAAAGTTTTAGAAACAATAAATAGTTGCTTAAAAAATGGTTTTCAGTTAAATGACATCTGCGTTTTAGTAAGAAAGAAAAAAGAAGGTATTGCGATTGCAGATTTTTTAAGTAATGAAGGCATTGATATTATTTCTTCTGAAACCTTATTGCTTTCTCGCTCTTCTAAAGTTGAGTTTATTAATAATGTCTTAAAATTTGCTTTAGAGCCCAGCAATAAAGAAGTAAAAATTCTAGTTCTAAATTATTTAGCCGAATATAAATTAAAGATTAAAGACAAGCATTTGTTTTATAGCTCATATATTAAT
>CAYRVY010000483.1:0-2057 GCA_964427695.1 uncultured Flavobacteriaceae bacterium | reverse complement strand
ATAATGTTCAAATTGGATATTTTGCTCAAAACCAAGTCGAATTTTTAGACGGCAGCAAAACCGTTTTAGATACTATGATTGATGCTGCAAATAAAACCAATAGAAGTAAAGTACGAGATATCTTAGGAGCATTTTTATTTCGTGGCGATGAAGTAGAAAAGTATGTAAAAGTACTATCAGGAGGTGAGAGAAATAGACTGGCATTAGCCAAACTACTATTGCAGCCTTTAAATGTTTTAGTAATGGATGAGCCAACCAACCATCTTGATATTAAATCTAAGAATGTTCTTAAAAAAGCATTAATAAAGTTTGAAGGCACTTTAATAGTTGTATCGCATGATAGAGATTTTCTTAAAGGATTAACCAATACAGTTTACGAGTTTAAAAATCAGAGAATTAAAGAGTATTTAGGAGGTATAGATTTTTATTTAGAGCAGCGAAACATTCAAAATTTAAGAGATATAGAAAAGCGAGACGTTGTTAAGAAAGAAGTCGTTAATGAACAGAATAAACAATCTTATCAAAATCAAAAAAGATTAAAAGCTCTCAATAATAAATTAAGCAAAATTGAAACCCAAATCAATCAGCTGGAACGTGAAGTTAAAGAAATTGATATAGAATTAGAAATTAATTATGAAGAAACAGTTTCTAATCCAATATTCTTTGATGAATATCAACAAAGAAAGGGTATGCTTAAAGTATTAATGCAAAATTGGGAAGATCTACATATAGAAATAGACCAATTAAAATCGTAATCCTTTTCGTACTCATTTGCCGTTCGTCGAAAAAAATTGGTAGTTTGTCGTATTATTCATATGTTTGTATCCAGATTTAAAGCCCAAAATAAAATCTACTATTATGAAAAACTTAAAAACTACATTATTATTTTGTTTAATTACTACATTGGCATTTTGTAATGTTTCAATAAAAGAAAAGGAAGCATTAATTGCTATTTGTAAAGCTACTCAAGGCGATAATTGGGTTGTACCTTGGAATATGCAGGATACTGTGTCTAATTGGCATGGTGTTACTGTAGAAGATAATAAAGTTGTGGAATTAGATTTAAGTTTTAATAATCTAGCAGGAACTTTACCAAATGAGTTAGGAGATCTTGTTAACCTAAGAACTCTTAATTTATTCAGAAATAAAATATCTGGAAATATTCCCAATTCAATAGGAAACTTAAAACAGTTAAAAGAATTGAATATAGCTTTTAATAGTTTAGAAGGGCATCTTCCAGCTAGTATTGGAAACTTACATGCTCTTGTAACTTTAGAGTTGTTTATGAATAAATTAGAAGGAAAAATTCCATCAACTATTGGCAATTTAGTAAGTCTTGAAAAACTGGAAATATTCAATAATGATTTTCATGGCAGCATTCCTGTTGAAATAGGTTTGCTAATAAACCTTAAAGAAATTCATTTAAGCAGTAACAGATTAACTGGAAAAATTCCTAGTACTATCAAGAATCTGGTGTTTTTAGAAAAACTGAATCTGTTTGATAACAGCTTATTTGGTGCTATACCTTCTAATTTAGGAGATTTAGTAAATTTAGAAGAGTTAATCTTATCAGATAATTTATTTTATGGAAGTATTCCAAACGAACTTTCAAATCTTAAAAACCTGAAAGTATTAATGCTTAACAATAACGATTTAAAAGGAGATTTTGCTGGTCTAGCCAAAAGCATCCCAACTATGTTACAATTTGAGTATATAAACTTAAATGAAACAAATAATTCTGTATTGGTTGATACTGATTAGTTGAAAAATTAATCATAGTAATTTTTTTATATTGTTTAAATGCCATTTCAATTTGGAGTGGCATTTTTTTATTCATTAATACTTGTTAAAAATAAAAAGCGTTGTATATTTGCAGTCCAATCCCGATAGCTATCGGGACGTGGGATAGAGCAGTATCCTTCGGCTACGCTCAAGATAAAGTACCTACTTGATTTTGAGTTATTGAATTAGGAATAAAAATCAATAGTAATTTGATTATTAAAATATATCGCGGGATAGAGCAGTAGGTAGCTCGTTGGGCTCATAACCCAAAGGTC
>CAYRVY010000482.1:0-2060 GCA_964427695.1 uncultured Flavobacteriaceae bacterium | reverse complement strand
CAGTAAAATCGAATTATAAAGTTAGACCGTTTGATGAGATTAAAGTCTTATTATCTCATCCACCTCATGAAAATTTATTGATTGGCGAAGATATTTCTATCGATATAGTTTATGAAGATGATGAATTGCTAGTCGTTAATAAACCAGCAGGAATGGTCGTTCATCCAGGTCATGGTAATTATTCCGGAACATTAATAAATGCTTTGATTTATCATTTTGAAAATTTACCTAAAAACTCAAACGACAGACCAGGCTTAGTGCATCGTATCGATAAAGATACCAGCGGACTTTTAGTGGTTGCAAAAACCGAAAATGCAATGGCACATTTGTCGAATCAGTTTGCTGAAAAGACAAGCGAGCGAGAATATATTGCAATAGTTTGGGGAAATATGCAGGACGATGAAGGGACTATTGAAGGTAATATTGGTCGTCATCCAAAAAACAGATTACAGAATACTGTATTTTTTGGAGATGATGGAGATAAAGGCAAGCCAGCTGTAACTCATTATAAAGTTTTAGAACGTTTGGGTTATGTTACGTTGGTGTCTTGTAAACTGGAAACTGGACGTACACACCAAATTCGTGTACACATGAAACATATTGGGCATACTTTGTTTAATGATGAGCGTTATGGAGGCGAACGCATTTTAAAAGGAACTACTTTTACAAAATACAAACAGTTTGTTGAGAATTGTTTTAAAATTTTACCAAGACAAGCATTACATGCCAAAACCTTGGGTTTTGAGCATCCAAAAACCGGAGAATGGATGTCTTTTACTTCGGAAACGCCAGACGATATGCAACAATGCATTGAAAAATGGCAAGGATATACTAAACATCAGGATTAGTGTATTATTGAAACAATCTATAGAATTATAGAAATTTAATAGACAGATTTTGTTACGAATTAAGTTTAGTTCGTAAATTTGAATTGTAACCTTTGAAAATGTAGAATAATCCAGAAGGGTTAAAAAAATTAATGTTTAATTAAAAAGATCCCTTCCCGATAATTATCGGGATTGGAAGGAAATAAATATGAAACTAGTTCTATCTCCAGCAAAATCACTCAATTTTGAGAGTAAATTACCAACAGCTATTACTACAGAAGCTTGTTTTTTAAATGAATCATTACGTTTAAACAAGTTACTTAAAAAGAAATCGGCAAGGAGTTTATCTAAGCTTATGAGTATTTCTAATAATTTAGGACAACTCAATTACGAGCGTAATCAGGACTGGCAGTTACCTTTTACAAAAGACAATGCAAGACAATCAGTTTATGCATTTAGTGGCGATGTTTATAGAGGCTTGGATGCTTATACAATTCCTAAAGATAAATTAGAGAAGCTTCAAGATACTGTTCGTATTATTTCTGGTTTGTATGGTTTGCTAAAACCTATGGATTTAATGCAACCTTACCGTTTAGAAATGGGAACCAAGTTTCCTGTTGGCAAAAACAAAAATCTTTATGAATTCTGGAGAAAAAAAATTACTGAATCCTTAAATGACGAATTAGAAGACAGCGAATTGTTTTTAAACCTTGCCAGTAACGAATATTTTAAGGCTATCGATGCAAAAGCATTAAATGTTCCTATAATCACACCAGTTTTTAAAGACTTTAAAAATGGAGAATATAAAACCATAGCAATTTTCGCAAAACTTGCTAGAGGTTATATGACGCGTTATGTTATAGACAGGAACGCAACTACTATAGATGATATAAAGGGCTTTAACTCTGAAGGTTATGGTTTTAGTGAAGCCATGTCTTCCGAAACCGAATTAGTATTTATAAGATGACAGTTTAATTATTTCTTTTCAGTTTTAGCAGTAGTTTTTGGTTTAGCTGCCGCTTTTGGTTTGGCTTTAGTAGTTGCTTTTGATTTGGCTGTAGTTTTAGGCTTCGCTTTCGCCACTGCTTTAGGTTTAGCTGCAGTTTTAGGTTTAGATTTAGTGGTTTTTTTTAGCTTGTCAGCCGTAGCTTTAGCAGAGGCTGATTCTTTTTTCTTTACAACGACAAAAGGTTTTGTTTTTTTACGTGGTCGTCTTACACCAAAAGTTCCCAT
>CAYRVY010000481.1:240-2062 GCA_964427695.1 uncultured Flavobacteriaceae bacterium | reverse complement strand
CAATTAGTGCAGACGAATATGAATATGTTTTAAACCATAGCGAATCTGTTTATTGCTTCGTTTCGGATGAAGAAGTGCTTCAAAAAGTATTAAAAATCAAAGATAAAACAATGTTGAAAGAAGTCTATTCTTTCGATCATATTAGTGGCTGTAAACACTATTCCGAATTGCTGGAATTAGGAAAAAATGAAAGCACACAAAAAGAGGTTGAAGCAAGAAAAAATGAAGTGAAACCATCCGATTTAGCGACTATTATTTATACATCAGGAACAACTGGTAAACCAAAAGGTGTAATGCTTTCTCATAATAATATTGTGAGTAACATCTTAGCAAGTGAAAAGAGAATTCCTTTAGATTATGGAAGCTCTAAATCTCTGAGTTTTCTTCCTGTTTGCCACATATTTGAACGTATGATTTTGTATTTATACCAATACTGTGGCATAGAAATTTATTTTGCGGAATCGATTGAAAAAGTAGCTGTTAATTTAAAAGAAGTTAAACCTAATGTTATGACAGCAGTGCCTCGATTGTACGAAAAAATGTATGATGCTATTTATGCCAAAGGCGAAGATTTATCGGGAATTAAAAAAATGTTATTTTATTGGGCAATTAATCTTGGATTAAGATATAAACCTTATGGAGAAAATGGCTGGTGGTATGAGAAAAAATTAAATATAGCTCGCAAATTAATTTTTTCTAAATGGCAAGAAGGGTTTGGTGGAAATTTAAAGCTAATGGTTTCTGGTAGTGCTGCTTTGCAAACACGGCTTACAAAAGTATTTGCAGCTGCAGGTTTACCAATTATGGAAGGCTACGGTTTAACCGAAACTTCTCCAGTTGTATCAGTAAACGACCAACGTAATGGTGGATTTAGGGTTGGAACAGTAGGAAGAATCATTGATAAAGTAGAAGTTATAATTGCTGAAGATGATGAGATTCTTGTTAAAGGTCCAAATGTAATGTTAGGCTATTACAAAGATCCAGAAAAAACTGCCGAACTTATGACTGAAGATTATTTTCATACAGGAGATAAAGGTAAAATTGATGAAGATGGATTCTTAAGTATTACTGGTCGTAAAAAAGAAATGTTTAAAACTTCAGGTGGTAAATATGTGGTTCCTGCGCTTTTAGAAAACGAACTAAAACAATCGCTTTTTATAGAGCAAATAATGGTTGTTGGTGAAGGCGAAAAAATGCCTGCAGCACTAATACAACCTAATTTTGAATTTGTAAAAGAATGGATTGACAGAAAAGGAAATGACATTAATAAAGACAACGTATCAATAGCAAATTCTGAAATCGTAATTAAACGTATTCAAAAAGAAATTGATAAATGCAATACTAATTTTGGCAATTGGGAGCAAATAAAACGCTTCGAACTCACTCCAGACGTTTGGAACATAGATGATGGTCACCTTACTCCTACCATGAAAATGAAACGTGACATCATAAAAGAGATCTATAAAGATCTTTACAATAAGATATATCACTAAAGTAAATTTATAATCGAAAATATTCTCCTTTATAACAGCTGATTAAATTGTCATCACTAACTTTTGCACTCAGCTTGTCGAAGTATGCTTCAGTATCTAAATAAATGATTTACTATGCGTGCATAATTTTTTGTTAATTTACTATGCGCGCATAATATATTTTCTTATCTTTGGAAAAGTTATTATCTGTTTAAAAAAGAGATTCCTGCTTTCGCAGGAAGTTAGCATGAAAGAAAAAACAATAGACTATATATTAAGAACTACTTGGTTAGCAGTTACTAAAATGTATAACGAACAGGCTGCAAAGTACGATAGTACAATGGCTACGG
>CAYRVY010000481.1:0-209 GCA_964427695.1 uncultured Flavobacteriaceae bacterium | reverse complement strand
CGGCACACCATCAACATCTTTAGGGCCAAAAATGGGCATGGAAGCCACAAGTTTATCTCGTACGTTAAAATCTATGGAAGATAAAGGACTTATAGAAAGGCGTCCAAATCCTGAAGATGGTCGAGGTGTACTTATCTATTTAACTGATTTTGGTAGAGAAAAAAGAGAATATTCCAGAAATAGAGTTTTAATTTTTAACGATACTATTA
>CAYRVY010000480.1:0-2071 GCA_964427695.1 uncultured Flavobacteriaceae bacterium | reverse complement strand
ATAATTAGAGATTCTTCGTTATCATTCAGAATGACAGCCTTTCAAATAGTCTTTTTTTTTTGCCTAAATATCTTTTCTTGATGATTAATAGATTCTTGGTGAATTGCTTTAAACATTTTAAGTATAAACTCTTCACTTAAATTATTTTCTTCGCCTTCTAATATCATTTTACCTAAAATTTCGTTCCAACGTTTTGATTGGAGTACAGATACATTGTTTGCTTTTTTAAGTGTCCCAATTCCATCAGAAACCTTCATACGCTTTCCTAAAACTTCAATAAGCTGATGATCAATTACGTCAATTTGTGTACGTAAGGTGTTTATTTGGTTATTGTATTCAGCTTCTTTAGAGGTTTCTTTTCTAATCTTTAAATCTTTCATAAACTGGATTAATGTCGCTGGTGTAATTTGTTGTGCTGCATCACTCCAGGCATTATCTGGGTCGTGATGTGTTTCTACCATAAAACCATCGTAATTTAAGTCGAGTGCTGTTTGACATAAGTCGAAAATAATATCGCGTCGTCCTGCAATATGTGAAGGGTCTAAAATAAGCGGCAAATCTGGAAAACGGTTTTGTAAATCGATAGCTATCTGCCATTCTGGGTTGTTACGATATCTTGTTTTTTCGTAGGTTGAAAATCCACGATGTATTACACCAAGATTTTTTACATCTGCTGTGTAAAAACGCTCCACAGCGCCAAGCCACAACGATAAATCTGGATTTACTGGATTTTTAATTAAAACAGGTTTATCTGTTCCTCTTAAAGCATCTGCTATTTCCTGAACAATAAAAGGACTTACAGTGGTTCGTGCTCCAATCCATAATATATCTATATCATGTTTTAAGGCTAAATCTACATGATTAGCATTCGCAACTTCGGTAGTAAGTAGCATTCCTGTTTCTTCTTTTGCTTTCTGCATCCATTTTAAACCTAAAGCACCAACGCCTTCAAAATTTCCTGGTCGTGTTCTTGGTTTCCAAATCCCTGCGCGAAACACAGTTGCATCACTATCTTTTAATTGATGTGCGATTTTTAATACTTGTTCTTCCGTTTCTGCGCTACATGGTCCAGCAATTACTAATGGATGTTCTAATCCGAAATTATTTAACCAGTTTCCTAATTCTTTCTTATTCTCCATAATTTTAATAAAATTTTAATAATCAAATTCCAAGCACTAAATTTTTTTTTCATAATTGGAATTTGAGATTTTACTTTTGGGATTTTGTTTTAATTTATTCCTTTTAATATTTGTTTTATGTGGTTCGTGTTTTTCATCTCTTTAAAAACAGCATCAAAATCATCATTTTCCATCATGTTTTTAAATTGTGTGAGGTTTATAATATAATCTTCTAATGTTTCTATAACATTATCTTTATTTTGCTTGAAAATTGGCGTCCACATTTCGGGCGAACTTTTTGCCAATCGTACTGTAGATTCGAATCCACTTCCAGCCATATCAAAAATATCGCGTTCGTTTCTTTCCTTATCTATCACAGTTTTACCTAACATAAACGAACTAATATGTGATAGGTGCGACATATAAGCAATATGTTTATCGTGTGCCACAGGATTCATATATCGAATTCGCATACCAATATTCACAAACAATTCGATTGCTTTTTGCTGAAGCTTGAATGCGGTTTGCTCTACTTCGCAAATAATATTTGTTTTATTTTGAAACAACTCAACAAATGCTGCTTTAGGCCCTGTAAACTCTGTGCCAGAAATAGGATGGGTCGCGAGAAAATTTCTACGTTTGGGATGATTTGTTACAGCTTTACAAATATCTGTTTTTGTTGAACCAACATCAATAACTAAAGTGTTTTCTGAAATATTGTCTAAAATTTTTGGCAACTCAAACACAGCACTATCTACTGGAATTGATAGTATTACTAAATCGGCTTTGGTAATGTCTTTTAATTCTGCTTTTTTATCAATAATACCTAATGATAAGGCTTCTTTTAAATGTTCTGTTTTATTATCGATTCCATAAATAACAGCCTCTGGATTCAATTTTTTTATATTTAAAGCAAAGCTTCCACCTATTAAACCTATTCCTATAATGTAAAT
>CAYRVY010000479.1:0-2078 GCA_964427695.1 uncultured Flavobacteriaceae bacterium | reverse complement strand
AGCTTTAAATAGTTTAGACACTAAAAAGGAAGCAGTTATTGAAAGTAAATGGATTAATGATGATAAATTCAATCAAAAACTCAAAGTAGATTCATCAGCTTCAATTAATTTAGTTGACTATAAACCAAATTATCTAAAATATTCGTCGCAAAATTCTAATAATAGCTTCGCAGTGTTTTCAGAAATATATTATAAAGATGGTTGGCAAGCCTATATTAATAGTGTAGAAGTAGAGCATATAAGAGTAAACTACGTGTTAAGAGGTTTAGAAATACCGAAAGGGAAACATACCATAGAATTCAAATTCGAGCCACAAGTAATAAAAACAGGAAGCACAATTGCATTGGGAAGTTCTATATTGCTTGTACTATTATTATTAGGAGGATTGTTTTACGAGTTTAAGAAAAAACATAAATAATTCTCCTCCTTTTTAAGGAGGAGTGTCACGGAGTGACGAGGTGGTTAACCCATTTTAATTTATAAGATTCCCTCCTTTCAACTTCGCTAAAGCTACGTTGAACAAAGTCGAGGGAATGACAAAATGATTAATAAAAAAGTACTCATAATAATCTATTATTGGCCACCAGCAGGAGGTCCAGGCGTACAACGTTGGTTGAAATTTGTAAAGTATCTAAAGGATTTTAAAATTGAGCCTATTGTTTATATTCCTGAAAATCCTAATTATCCTCTCATAGACGAAAGTTTAGTAAATGAGATTCCGAAAGATATTACCATTATAAAACAACCTATTAAGGAGCCTTATGGTGTTGCAGGTATTTTTTCTAAACGAAGTTCTCAAACCATAAGTAAGGGCATTATACCTGAACGGAAAAAGCAGAATATTATTGAAAAATTGCTGCTCTATATTAGAGGGAATTTCTATATTCCAGATGCACGTAAAAACTGGGTAAAACCTTCGGTTGAATATCTTTTAGATTACATTAAAATCAATAAAATAGAAACGATTATTACAACTGGACCACCACACAGTTTGCATCTTATTGGGCTTCAACTAAAACAAGAATTAGGAGTAAAATGGTTAACCGATTTTCGAGACCCTTGGACTAGCATAGGTTATCACAAACAATTAAAACTCACTAAATCTTCAATTAAAAAGCATAAACAACTCGAAAAGCAAGTTTTGCAGGAAGCAGACAAGATTATAGTTACCAGCTTTAGGACAGAAAAAGAATTTCAAAAAATTACAAAACAACCAATAACTGTAATAACTAATGGCTATGATACAGAGCAAATTGAAAATGTTTCATTAGATTCAAAATTTTCTTTAGCACATATTGGTTCTTTACTTTCAGAAAGAAATCCAGAAGTACTGTGGCTAGTTTTAAGTGATATTGTTAGAGATAATAAAGTGTTTCAATCTCAGTTTCAGCTTAATTTGGTTGGGACTATAAGTAAGGAGATACTTGAGAGTTTAGAAAAATATGGCTTATTTCAATTTGTTAATCTGGAGGGTTATGTATCACATAAAAAGGCTATTGGATATCAAAGAAAAGCACAATTATTATTATTAATTGAAATTGATTCCGAAGATACTAAATCTATCATTCCAGGAAAATTGTTTGAATATATGGCTTCTAATAGACCAATTATTGCCTTAGGACCCAAAAATTCAGACGTAGAGCAAATAATAAAAGAAACCAATACTGGAAGCTATTTCAACTATTCAGAATACGACAGATTAAAAAGCGTGATTTTAGAGCACTACAAAGCGTTTCAGAATAATAATTTGCAAAGCTTTCCTATTGGATTAGAACAGTATAGTAGGAAATCGTTAACAAAACAATTAGCCATGCTAATAAATAAAAATCAATGAGCAAGTACCAAAATCCAAACTAAAAATTAGAATTTTGGATTTGGAATTTATTAAATTGGAATTTTAATATTTATGGGAATAGTACAAAACCAAGCATTTAAAAACACCATTACAACCTATATAGGATTTTGCATTGGTGCCATAAATGTACTCTTTTTGTTTACCCATTTTTTAGATGATGATTATCATGGTTTGATAGCATTTGTTTTATCTACTTCTAATATCATGATGCCATTATTTGCGC
>CAYRVY010000478.1:0-2081 GCA_964427695.1 uncultured Flavobacteriaceae bacterium | reverse complement strand
AGGGTTCTTGTCTTTTTGAAGATACAGAAAAATCAATTTTTAGAACCCACCTTTATAAAAAAATTGCTCATGACAAGTAATACAACAAACGTGAATAAAAACACAACTATTGCAACAAGTAGGTGTTTTTCATAATTAATCTATTGGAGTTATGATTGGGCAAACTTACTCAATTAATCGACGAAATGAAAATAGATTGAATTAAAGGTAAAAAATAATTATTTTTCATCTTTAAAATATTTCTTCAATAATAAAACAGATAAACTAAACCTATTATACCTATTTAACTATAAAATTAGTATGATTTGCTTTTTTTGTAACTATTCAATGTCTAAAGTTTAAAGTACTTAAAAGTGCCTAAAGTGATGCTTTTGTGCTGAAATTTTAGTTTAAGCTTCCAAATTATTATTTTTCATTTTCATAGAGCGCTGATGCAACTCTCTCTTTCTTATTGATTTTATAGGAATCGTTGAGCCTAAAGGTTTCACTAATTTAGCAGATTTTACTGATTTTTGTTACTGTAAACTGCTGCTGCTAACTGAATACTCTCTTCATTCACTTTCCATTTTATTAAGTTAGGATGCGTATTTTTAGTTAGTATGAAGCAATCGTTGCAACCTTTCTCAATGTTGTAAAACTTTAGGCACTTTTTACTTTAGGCACTTTAAGTACTGATTAGTTACCTTTTATTTAATTGTTTAAAAACGTTTTACGTCTTATATCTTTCGGACACTAATTTTCTATTTGATAATTATCCTTTTAGTTCCTTCAAAATTAGCACCCTTTAGTTTTATTAAATACAATCCTGAACTTAAACTTAAATTAAAATTCTTTTTAACATTAGACAATTCAAAAGTTGTCGTATAAACTTTTTGTCCAGTAATAGTAAATAGTGCCATTTCAACTTTTCCTAAAGAATTTTTTGAAAGAATTGAAAAGGTTCCATTTGATACTGTAGGATATACTTTAATTGAATTATTAACAAAATTATCATCATCTACACTTAATGGAGTAGATGTAAACTGGCTGGTAAAAAAACCCCTTCCGTGAGTTGTTGCCAGAATTAAATTATCCGAAATTCTTACATCTAAATCTACAACAGTCACATCGCTCATACCATTATATACTTGTACCCAAACCGGACTAGTCTGTGTGTAATCGGCTGTTGCCCAAACACCTAACTCTGTTCCTATAATAACCTCATTTGGAAGTAGTGTGTTTTGTAAAATGCATTTTACAGGTAAATCTGGTAAATTACCTTCTTTACTTGCCCAAGTTGAACCACCATCGCTGGTAAACCAAATACTTGTAACTCCATAATTATGCATGGTCACAAATATTTCCGATTCATTTTGTCCAAATTCAATATCCGAAATACTCCCTACAAAACTTCCTCCGGTAATATTATTCCATGTTGGAGAGCCATCTGCAGTATCAATTCGTAGCAATTTCCCATTGGTAAGTCCTACATATAATTTTGTTGATACTGCAGTAAAAGGTGACACTTTAAAAGCTGATGGAGAAGCATCTAAAAGCGCATTTGTTAAAGTATCAATAACAATTCCTCCTGCTCCTGCGACGAAGTTAGAACTCCTCTCTATACTATATGTAGGCGCAGAAGTGCTTGAGTTAGAGTAAAATATATCTAAATTTTTATCGAGTGTTGCCTCATTTATAAAGCTTCCGTCAGAACTACTTCCTCCTCCAGATGAAATATAATAAGCAGTAGAAAGTGTAGGGTAATTCATAAAGCGATGATTATTCCTTGGATAACTTTGTATAATATACAATCCGCTATCATCAATTTCGGTATATCCTCCATCGCCACCAACAGGGTCAAAAAAGGCATTGGCTCCAGCTATTGCATCGAGTACAAATTGGGTGCCATTATCTTGAGTGCCTCCAACTAAATCGTCACCATCTCCTCCATCAACTGGATCGATAGTTCCATAATAAAATTGTACTGTATTATAATCTTTATTTCTAGCTGATATTGCAGTAATACTTCCACTAGCCAAGGTTATATCGTCGGTATAAAAAAGACCTCCATCTGTACCAAAAACTAATTTATTAGCATTTCC
>CAYRVY010000477.1:0-2090 GCA_964427695.1 uncultured Flavobacteriaceae bacterium | reverse complement strand
GAAGCCAATACATCCATAGGTAAAATACCAAAGAGGACAAACGTACTCAAGATATAAACCAAGGCGACGATTATTGTTCCAAATAAAGTAGCTCTAGGGATGGTCTTCTCAGGGTTTTTAATATTTGCAGCTGGTATTGAAGCAGATTCAAGGCCTAAAAAAGCGTACAAGGTAGCGGCTGCAACAACTGGAATTATTGAAAAATCGCTTTCACCAGTTAAATTAAAATCTGGAAAATTATTAATGTCAAATAAGAATAATCCTGCAAAAATTATAAAAAATATAGGTAATAATTTTAAAGCTGTAGTAATAACCTGCACCTTACCTGAGTCCTTAATTCCTCTTGCGTTAATCCAAGTAAAAAACCAAATGAAAGATAACCCTGCAGTTACTCGAATAATACTATCACTTGCAAGTATTGGAAAAAAGAAACTTAAAGCACCAACAATAGTTATAGCAAGTGCTGCATTGCTAACCCAAATTGCTATCCAATAACCCCAAGCGACCAAGAACCCTATAAAATCACCAAAACCAGCTCTTGAATAGGCGTAAGGACCTCCACTCTTATTTTTAATTATCTTACTGAAATTGCCAAAAATTTTTGCCAAGATTAATGCACCAGCTGCAGTAAATATCCAACCTAAAAAACTTATACTCCCATATGGAGCAAGAACGGCAGGTAGAACAAAAATCCCAGCGCCAATCATGCCACCTATTACGTATGACGTAGCAGTTATTAATCCTATTTTTTGTGTTTTTGCTTTCATTTAAAATGTTTTAAGCCTATCAATTTTAATTATGTATTTTATAAGCAAAGTTTCGAATATACAATTATTTATATAATGATGCCTAAATACAACATTGACCTAGATATTTTAAAATAGTAGAAACTCTACTTTCTCTTTTTTTCGATTACATATAAAATTTGAATGAATAATTTTCCTTTTAAAAAGTGCAAGATTCATTCACAATACTTAAATTTGATGCATCAAAAAATTTCAAACAATGAAGCCAGATTTATTTGAAGCTCCCGATTATTATAATCTTGATGAACTTTTATCAGACGAACATAAATTAGTACGAGATTCTGCACGAGAATGGGTAAAACGAGATGTGTCTCCTATTATAGAAGACTATGCTCAAAAGGCAGAATTCCCAAAGCAAATAGTAAAGGGTCTTGCAGAAATTGGTGCTTTCGGGTCATATATCCCAGAGGAGTATGGAGGAGCTGGATTAGATCAAATTTCTTATGGGTTAATCATGCAAGAGTTGGAGCGTGGAGATTCTGGTATTCGTTCAACCGCTTCTGTTCAATCTTCTTTAGTCATGTATCCTATCTGGAAATATGGTAACGAAGAACAACGACAAAAATATTTACCAAAATTAGCAAGTGGTGAATGGATTGGTTGTTTTGGTTTAACTGAACCAGATCATGGTTCAAACCCAAGCGGAATGACCACAAATTTTAAAGACAAAGGAGACCATTATCTTTTAAACGGAGCAAAAATGTGGATATCAAATGCACCTTTTGCACAAGTTGCTGTGGTTTGGGCTAAAGATGAAAGTGGACGTATTCATGGGTTGATTGTAGAACGTGGTATGGAAGGATTCTCTACACCAGAAACTCATGGAAAATGGTCGCTTCGAGCAAGCTCAACTGGAGAACTCATTTTTGATAATGTAAAAGTTCCTAAAGAGAATTTATTGCCAAATAAATCAGGATTAGGAGCGCCATTAGGTTGTTTAGATTCTGCACGTTATGGCATTGCATGGGGAGCCATTGGTGCAGCGATGGATTGTTACGATACTGCATTACGATATAGTAAAGAACGCATTCAATTTGGGAAACCAATTGGTCAATTTCAATTGCAGCAAAAGAAATTAGCTGAGATGATAACCGAAATTACTAAAGCACAATTGTTAACCTGGCGACTTGGTGTGTTACGTAACGAAGACAGAGCAACATCAGCTCAAATTTCTATGGCAAAACGCAACAATGTAGATATGGCAATACATATTGCTCGTGAAGCCAGACAAATGCTAGGCGGAATGGGAATAACTGGCGAATATTCTATTATGCGACACTCTAT
>CAYRVY010000476.1:0-2100 GCA_964427695.1 uncultured Flavobacteriaceae bacterium | reverse complement strand
GCCATAAAAAGCGTTTGTATTTAAACACGTATTTTGATAAAAAAGAAAAGCCTAACTTAGGTTCATTATCTTCAAAACTTGATTTGTAGAATTTTGGTGTTGTTTCTAATAGTAAAGCGATGCCTTCTTCAGTTTGCTCTGTGGCGTTGTTGCCTATCCAATGTTTTAGGAATTCTTTTTTGGTGTATTTTAGTAAACCATGTGCTGGGTCTGAAACATTGAAAGTATCTTTTTTGATGTTATACAGAACAATATAATGATTTTTATTCCAATGAAGAATACAAGGTAATGGCACTTCTTGTAAACGGTTTAAAGATATTTTAACCCCTAAACTTCGAAATCCTAACTGTTCAGACGCCTCACTTAACCCTAATAAACTATTACCATCTCTTGTAGTTTCACTTAAAGCTCTAAGTCTTTGTATAGAAATAGGTTTTTTATAATACTTAGCTATTATTTTTAAACAGGTAACGCCACAATCCTTTGAGTCTGGTTGCTTATAAAAAATAAATGGAATTTTCAAATCAAATTTCTTTCTTTTTCAAATTAATGTAATTTATTATTTTTTTAAACCTCAAGCTATCAGTCGGTCTAGGAGCTTTTTCAGCGATTACATCTCCTTTCTTATTTAATATAATATAACGGGGAATAGTATTTACACCAAAAAAACGAATAAGTTCAGAATTTTTTGGATTCAGTATTAAATATTGATTTTTGGATAAACCGAATTCATCAAGCTCTTTTGATTTATTAATCCATTTTTCTTTATCTAAATCTATTGAGAAATATATCCATTCCACATCATTATTTTTAGTCATCATTTTTCTGATAATATTTCCTTTTTTTATTTCAGAGATACAAGGGCTACACCAACTCGCCCAAAAATCAATTACTTTAATTTTATTTTCATCCTTGAATACATTTCTAACAGTTAGGGTATCCCCTCTCAAACTAATTAGTATACAATTTCTTTTAGCATAGCTTTAAGCTCACTTGGTCTTAAATTCATTGCTATAACTACCCCTTTCTCATTTACCAATACATTTCTTGGGATTTCGAATATTCCATAATTTTTAGCTATCTCCCCATCAAGAGAAGTAGTATCAATAACATTTTCCCATAATAAATTATCTTTCTTGATTGTTTTAATCCAGTTATCTGTGTTATCATCAAGTGAAACTCCTAATATTATAAAATTATCACTTCTAAATTGCTCACCTATAATAATGAGTTCAGGAAATTCATTTCTACAAGGAAGACACCAAGTTGCCCAAAAATCAATAAATAACAATTTTCCCCTGTAATCAATAGTGCCAATAGTATCTCCTTCTGTATTTACTAGTTTGAAATCAGGGATGGTTTTGCCAACTACTAATCTTCGTTCAGGAAATATATCATATTCAAGTGTTTTAATTATACTAGATACTTGGCTTTTTTTATTTATTTTTGAATAAAGTGTTCTTAACTCTTTGTTACTTAATATCGTATCTCGCAGGGTTTCTAGTAATAAAAAGGCGCTATAATTATTATTTGGATTTTCTTCTAATATTTTATTAACTTTTTTATATAATTTACTTTTCCAATCTGAGGTTTTTTTATATTTATTTTTAAAAAGGTCAAAATCATATCTAATTATTGAAGTGCTTGTGCCTAAAACCGTATCTATTATTATCCAATCTACTTTAGTTTCTCCAAATATTTTTTTTTCAATGGAGATGTTTGCCAATATATTTTCATTTTCAAGATAAAACTCTCTTGGACTACTGCTTGTTCCAGATGTATGAAAAGTAGCAAATGTTGGGTATTTAACTTTCCCAGTAAAAGAGAATTTTTTATTAATTATTAATGCGCTGTCTACTTTTTTATTGTAATCTATATAGAGATAGCCCGAATACTCACCATCAATATTTCCTTTTAAAACAAATCCATTCCTCTGTTGTTTACAGGATAATAGAAAAAATGCAATTACTACAAAACAATACTTCATTCCCATCTCGTTAAATCTAAATTTAATAAAAACATCTTTATAAAGAATATTAATCATTGAAGATTCTGTGTTAATAACCAAATAAAAATCTCTATTTTTTTTTCACTAATTTT
>CAYRVY010000475.1:0-2101 GCA_964427695.1 uncultured Flavobacteriaceae bacterium | reverse complement strand
AGATAATGGTGCGTATTTAGAAAATAACAATATAAAAATAACAATAGAAAATAACCAAATAATTATGCCAATAGCAAATTTAACTTTAGAGGGAAAACATAATATAAAAAACGCCATGGCAGCTTCAACTGTGGCACATTTATTAAAAATAAGAAAACACACTATTCGTGAAAGTTTAGAAAATTTTCAAGGTGCAGAGCATCGATTAGAATATGTACTTCGAATAAATAAAGTGCAATACATTAACGATTCTAAAGCAACTAATGTAAATGCAACATATTATGCTTTAGATAGTATGGAAGCACCAACAGTTTGGATTGTTGGTGGAGAGGATAAGGGAAATATTTATAATGGATTATTTCCATTTGTAAACGAAAAAGTGAAGGCTATTATTTGTTTGGGTGTCGATAACGGAAAGTTGTTTGAAACCTTTGGAAATATGGTAGATATAATAGTAGAAACCCAGTTTATGAGCGAGGCAATTAAAATAGCTTATAAAATAGCAGAAGCAGGAGATAACGTGTTATTATCACCAGCTTGTGCAAGTTTTGATTTATTTGAAAATTATGAAGACAGAGGAAGACAATTTAAAGAAGCAGTTCGCAAACTGTAAAATATATAATATGTCATGCTGAACGCAGTCGAAGCATCTCATGAACTTTAATAAATGCAAACATTATTTAATAACATAAAAGGTGATCGGTTAATTTGGGCTATTGCAGCATTACTTGCAATATTTTCATTCCTTCCTGTTTATAGTGCAGCGAGTAATTTAGCATATATAAGTGGAGAAGGCGATACATTTAACTATTTCATTAAACATTTTGTACACCTCTTTTTAGGCTTTTCAATTATGTATGGTGTACATAAGATTCCATATCGTTATTTCAGAGGTTTATCTATGGTAATGATTCCTGTTGTTTTGGTTTTGTTATTCATTACAATGTTTCAATCTAGCGCATCAGAAACCTTAACCAATGCAAAACGTTGGATTAGTGTTCCTTTTGTTGGGCTTACATTTCAGACTTCAACTTTAGCATCAGTAGTTTTAATGGTTTATGTAGCTAGATATTTGTCTAAAATTAAAGATAAGCAAGTAGCCTTTAATGAAACAATTTTACCTTTATGGTTGCCTGTATTTTTTGTATTAGCTTTAATTCTTCCAGCTAATTTTTCAACAGCAGCAATTATATTTACAATGGTAATGGTATTAGCTTTTCTTGGAGGTTATCCTGTTAAGTATTTAGTTGTAATTGTAATATCTGGTGTTGTAGCATTTGCAATTTTTATTCTTGTTGCTAAAGCTTTTCCTGATGCCTTGCCTAACAGAGTTGATACTTGGATGAACAGAATAGAGAATTTTACCAATGGAGGAGATACAGAAGCCAATTATCAAATAGAAAAGGCAAAAATTGCCATAGCATCTGGAGAAATTTATGGAGTTGGTCCCGGAAAAAGCATTCAAAAAAATTTTTTACCACAATCATCATCAGATTTTATTTATGCTATTATCATTGAAGAATATGGTTTGCTAGGAGGCTTACTATTAATGCTGTTATATCTATGGTTATTGTTTAGAATAGTAATTGTATCTCATAAAGCAGACACGATTTTCGGTAAATTATTAGTAATAGGAGTTGGTTTGCCAATTATTTTTCAAGCACTGATAAACATGGCTGTAGCAGTAGAGTTATTTCCTGTAACTGGACAAACATTGCCTTTAATAAGTAGTGGAGGCACATCTATTTGGATGACATGTTTAGCTATAGGAATTATTTTAAGCGTAAGTGCCAAACGACAAGAAATTAAAGAACAAGAAGAAGATTTAGATAACCCACTCGAAATTTTGAGTGAAACTATCTAAAATTACGATTTATTAAATGAAACGAGCAAGTTAAAAGCTTTCTCAACAAGAGAGATGATTAATAGTGGACAGTCCCAATAACTATCGGGATGACCATTGAAAACAATAAGAATAAACATATGAAACATCCATAACAAAATTATTTGACACCCAAAGGAATGACTAATATGGATGTTCCATGTGACCGAATTATCAAATAGTATAGACACATGAAAGAAATATTAAGAAAACGAACTA
>CAYRVY010000474.1:0-2107 GCA_964427695.1 uncultured Flavobacteriaceae bacterium | reverse complement strand
CCAAACAAGCCAAGCTTCAAAAACGTTCCTTAAAAAACTATATTGAGTTTACACTCGAAGATGCCGCTTTACGTTTTAGCGAGCCAACTGAAGAATACAAAGCAATGATTGATGAGATGATAAAAAGGGATGAAGAAGGTACACTTAAAACACATTCACTTTCAGAAGTTTTAAAGCAATATGGAAGAAAATTATGAAATTTCTGACCAAGCCAAACATGAACTTCATCGAGCATTGTGTTATTTTAAATTAATTCAGAAGGATGAGTTGTTTTTAGATGATTTAATTAATCAAATAAGATTAATCATTTCAATGCCTCATGCATTTCAAATAAGGTATAAAAGTGTGAGAATTATTCAATTTGAGAATTTCGATTATTCAATTCATTATAGAATTAAAAAGGATGGAATAATCAAAATCTACCGCATTATTAACCAATATCAAGACTTTTTATTATGAATACTTTTATAGCATTACTTCGAGGCATTAATGTTGGTGGGCATAAAAAAGTCCCAATGGCAGAGTTGAGAGAGTTGCTTTCTAACGCTGGATTCAAAAACGTACAAACTTATATTCAAAGCGGAAATGTTATTTTAGAATCTTCTGAAGATAGTACTCATATTATTGAAGGTATAATACAAAAGGCAATTATTGCCCATTTTGGATTTGATATTTCGGTTATCGTCAAAACAAATAATGAATTGCAAGCAATTTTTAATGCTTGTCCATTTTCTGAAGAAAAAAAGAAAACAAGTTATTTTGTGATACTTCACATTACTCCACTTGATGAATTAGTAAAAATGGCATCAGAAAAAATTTATGAAGGAGAAGAGTACATAATTATCTACGATTGCATATATTTTTATTGCGATAAAGGTTATGGTCAAGTTAAATTTAATATGAATTCTTTTGAGAGAGAATTAAAGGTTAAAGGGACATCAAGAAATTATAGAACAATGGAGAAGTTGTTATCTTTGTCTTCAGAATAGTAATTCATGACAGAACAAGATTTCATTCCTAAACATAATTACAGGTCAAGTATTGAAAACGGGAGTTTTACTTGGCAATCACCAAGTAACATCGCTTTGGTAAAATATTGGGGAAAAAAGGAGAATCAAATTCCAGAAAACCCATCAATTAGTTTTACACTTGATACTTGCAAAACAACAACGACTTTGAGATTTAAAAAGAAAGTAAAAGGAGATAATTTTTCTTTTGATGTCTTTTTAGATGGTAAAGAACAATCCGATTTTAAACCTAAAATTGAAACTTTTTTTAAACGAATTGAAGATTATGTACCTTTTTTAAAAGACTATCATTTTATAATTGAAACCACCAATACTTTTCCACACAGTTCAGGAATTGCTTCATCAGCTTCAGGAATGAGTGCATTGGCTTTGTGTTTAATGAGTATAGAAAAAAAGTTAGTTAATTCTAATGTTACCTTGAGCGCTCCCGATAGTTATCGGGACAAAAGGTCTTTTAGTGAAGAATATTTCAATAAAAAGGCGTCCTTTTTAGCACGTTTAGGTTCTGGATCTGCTTGCCGAAGTATTGAAGGCGATATGGTTGTTTGGGGAAAGCATAAAGATATTGAAGGGAGTAATAATTTATTCGGAATAAAATATCCTTATAAAGTGCACGAAAATTTTAAAAATTATCAGGACACCATTTTATTAGTAGACAAAGGCGAAAAGCAAGTAAGCAGTACTGTTGGTCATAACTTAATGCACAACCATCCTTTTGCAAATATGCGTTTTAAACAAGCTCATAAAAACCTTTCTAGTTTAATTAACGTATTTATAGAAGGAGATTTAAAAGCCTTTATTGAAATAGTAGAAAGCGAAGCATTGACACTGCACGCTATGATGATGACAAGTATGCCTTATTTTGTTTTAATGAAACCAAACACATTAGAAATTATTAATAAAATTTGGAAGTTTAGGCAACAAACAGATGCAAATGTGTGTTTTACTTTAGATGCAGGAGCAAATGTACATGTGTTATATCCTGAAAAAGAAGCAGAACAAGTGCTTAAATTCATTCAAAATGAATTAGTTGCACATTGCCAAAATGCACACTATATTTGTGACAGAATTGGTTTTGG
>CAYRVY010000473.1:0-2119 GCA_964427695.1 uncultured Flavobacteriaceae bacterium | reverse complement strand
AGAATCAGAAAGTAAAACGTGGTGATTTAATTGGTTTTGTAGGAAGTACAGGGCGATCACAAGCACCACATTTGCATTATGAAATATTTAAGGATAAACAACGTATAAACCCAATAAATTTCTATTACGGCAATTTATCTGCAAAAGAATTTAGCGAGTTATTAGCCAAAGCCTCTTTAGAAAATCAATCTTTGGATTAACACCAAAAAATGTATATAGAATTACCCGAAAAACGATATTATGCTATTGGCGAAGTTGCCAAAGCCTTTGGTGTTAATACTTCTTTAATACGTTTTTGGGAAAAAGAGTTTGATGCTATTAAACCAAAAAAAAATGCCAAAGGAAATCGTAAATTCACTCCAAAAGATATTAAAAACCTTAAATTTATCTATCATCTTGTAAAAGAAAGAGGGTTTACGCTCGAAGGTGCCAAAACACACTTAAAAGAAGAAAAGAAAAAATCGCTTAGTAATTTTGAGATAATTAATAAACTTGAAGGTGTTAAAAACCAACTTATTAGAATTAAAAGCCAGCTTTAAAACTTACAAAATAGTTCGCTTATTTAAAATTCTTTTTAAGCTTTGTAAGAATTAAACTATAATTATAGTATTGTCCGATTAAAGAATCAAGACTCCCGCAAATTTCGGGAGAGGCTGCTTCGCTGTTAGATAAAAGAACAAAGATTTGTTTTTAGATAGCTGATAACGTGTTGGTTATATTTCATAAGATTCAATAACTCCTGTTTTTTTGTTATTTTTAAAAAGCAAGGAGTCTGTTTGTAAAAACCTTGTAAACACTAACAAAAACAGTGCTTTAAAGGTTTATTTGATTTTTTTACTCAGACACTAATACTATAATTACTACATTTATAAACACCTATTTCTGCTAAACTTACCTACAA
Source organism: uncultured Flavobacteriaceae bacterium (assembly GCA_964427695.1). GTDB lineage: Bacteria > Bacteroidota > Bacteroidia > Flavobacteriales > Flavobacteriaceae > PRS1. The sequence goes on along the minus strand of CAYRVY010000473.1, from coordinate 1,218 downwards.
GAATAACAGCCTGTAATGATTAACTTCTTTAGAAAAATTCGCAAACAACTCTCAAACGAAAATAAGTTTCAAAAATTACAAACTTCCAGCCTAACTTCTAACTTCTAACTTCTAACTTCTAACTTCTAACTTCTAACTTCTAACAAAACTATTTTTTCCGCATATAAACACTTACAGGAACACCATGAAAATCGAAATGTTCTCGTAGTTTATTTTCCAGAAAACGTTTGTAAGGCTCTTTAACGTATTGAGGTAAATTACAGAAAAATGCAAACTGTGGCTGTGCTGTTGGCAGTTGCATGATATATTTAATCTTTACAAATTTTCCTTTATATGCTGGAGGTGAATAGTTTTCTATTATTGGTAATAGTTTATCATTCAACACACTTGTTTTAATCCTTTTTGAACGATTTTTATAAACCTCAACAGCAGTTTCAATTGCCTTATAAATTCGTTGTTTTGTGAAGGTAGAAATAAACACAATTGGCACATCTGTAAATGGTTCAATTTGTTGTCGAATGTGCTTTTCGAAATCCTTCATCGTCTTGTTATCTTTTTCGACTAAATCCCATTTATTTACTAAAATAACGATGCCTTTTCGGTTACGTTCTGCCAGCCAAAAAATATTTTGTACTTGACCATCAAATCCTCTTGTTGCATCACAAACTAATAAACAGACATCGCTATGTTCTATAGCGCGCACAGAACGCATTACTGAATAGAATTCCAGATTTTCTTTAACTTTAGATTTTCGGCGTATTCCTGCTGTATCTACCAAATTAAACTCAAACCCAAACCGATTGTATTTAGTATCTATCGAGTCGCGAGTAGTTCCTGCAATGTCAGTAACAATATATCTTTCCTCGCCTATTAACGCATTAATAAACGATGATTTTCCAGCATTTGGACGACCTACTACAGCAAATCGTGGCAACTCATCTTCTTCTACGTTTTCCTTTTCTGGTAAGGCTTTAACTAAAGCATCTAACAATTCGCCTGTACCACTTCCATTAATACTTGCTACATTAAAATACTCACCAAGTCCTAAAGCATAAAATTCTACAGCATCTTCAGCTCTTTTATTATTATCTACTTTATTAACCACCAAAAAAACAGGCTTATTTACTTTGCGAAGTAATTTTGCAACATCTTCGTCCATTCCAGTTACACCAGTTTCTACATCTACCATAAAAATAATAGCATCGGCTTCATCTATAG
>CAYRVY010000472.1:0-2133 GCA_964427695.1 uncultured Flavobacteriaceae bacterium | reverse complement strand
TTTTATTGCAAAAATACAAAAAATATACGTCATATTATATTTAACTTAACACTAGGTCTTTATTATAAAAAAACTTTAAAAATAAACCTTTAATCTAGTCATGCCCCAAAATTAAATACTCAAAATTATGAAAAAACTACTTTTACTTTTACTGATAAGTGCTTGTACTATAGAAACAGTACAAACGCAGGTTAACACATCTCCTACAGACATAGGAACACCATGTTTTATTGATAAATTTGTTAGGGGACATGTGTATGTTAACGGCATACATTATGTAGCCGTAAATCTTCCTTATGGAAATGGCCGATTAGAACTCTATGATGAGAATTGTAATTTTTTGGGCTCACCTATGACTCTACCAAAATTATCATCAAATCCTTATGCGTCAAATTTTCTTTTCATAGATATGATCTATCATAATAATTCTTTGTATTTCTATATGGAATTTGATAATTCTGAAAGATCGGTACTTAGATATGATATTAATACCGAGATACTTGATTTAAATAGCAGACTGTCTATTGTTGGTTCAGATGGATCGATAAGTGATCTTGCTATTTATAATGATTTATTATTTGTAAGTTTGGGAGTTGTGACTAATAATTTTACAGTTGCTGTCGCCGCTGATTGGAATAACCCAATAAATATTCAATATGATGAATCAACAGGCAGTATACAAACTTTTGTTATCAAAATGAATGCCAGCGATATGTCTAATCCAGAATTATTTGCGCATTTAAAAGATGCAAAATTTTTTCACATTGTTGTTGAAAACGGAATTATTGGTATTCATTCTGGAAATTTATTGCTTAGGCTAATGAGAGAATCACAACAAGTTGGCACTAACAATGGTATAGATAGAGATATCTTTTTTGTAGAAATTGACTTAACAACAGGACTTGTTGTGCACAGACAATTCTACGAAGGAGACGCAACAGTCAAAATAGTCCCTAATGGCGACTTATTGTTGACATTGGCGAGCTATAATTATACACCCCAAGGAGGAAGCTCGACTCAAGTCATAAGAAATATTGTTTATTTGTTGGACTCAAACTGGAATGAAAAAATGAATTCAGGAGCACAAATGTCTGATAATGGTAATGATTTACGGAATATCCACATTACTGAAAACTCTATTGTTATAGAGGGAGGGCTTCGAAATTACGATTACGAAAATATGGACTATGACAATAAGCAGGCTTGGATGTATTTTTATCTTAGACCTAGTAATTTTCAAAGAACATTCATTGCTTCAGGTGAACATGTGGAGGATTGGACTACTATTTCAGATCCTATTTCCAGATTTAAAAAATATGATTTTACTGACAATGGATTTTCTGCAATAGGAGCGTATTATTGGCACACTGGACCTCCAACACGACAATCAGACAGTCAGATTGTTGAATTGAATGGTACACCATTGCCAGTTTTGGCCGATAATGAATCTATCAGTCTATTATATCGTCGCAATATCGTGATTCCTACAGAGACTTTTACACCTCAATTAGGAAACAATGGCGTAATTGTTCATATGGGCAAAAAACTAGTAAACGGCGTTATTACTGATTCTGATCAATTTGATTCAGTTCTAGTTCTTGACAATACTGTTGATTTAAACTCATTGTTTGGAACTATTATTAACCCAAGCTACATAGCAGGAGGCGAAGCCTCTGGCTGGTCAGTCTGGGCAGATTATGCCCAATACGGTATTGGCAATATTCAAACAGATAATGTTACAGGAGATTTTTTTGTAGACATTGCCATGTATGATTGGTTTGAATTTTTACCTTTTCACATAGCTGGAGCATTAACAAGAACTAAATTTCAGCGCGTTTATTTAATAAACGAAGAAAGTTTAGGTCTAGATGATGTTTCTTTTGATAAATTACGAGTATATCCAAACCCTACAAATGGGATTTTGTATATTTCCTCTAGAGAACAAATTAGATCTGTTCGCGTGACGAACATGCTTGGACAACTTGTAAAGACTTTTGAGACTAAATTTGATATTCAAGAAATTGACTTATCAGATTTAAACACTGGGATTTATCTTATTACCATGTCTGATGGATATAATGTTGAAACTAAAAAAATTATTAAAAAAGTAAAGTAGCCTTTCCAGAATTTGTA
>CAYRVY010000471.1:0-2139 GCA_964427695.1 uncultured Flavobacteriaceae bacterium | reverse complement strand
TATTTATTCTTAAATTCGCCATCAATAACAAACTATTAATTATGGCATATTTCAACTTTAAAAAATGGAACAACATTTTAGCTTGGTTTGTTTTTTTAATAGCATTAATCACTTATAGCTTAACCGTTGAACCTACAGTAAGTTTTTGGGATGCAGGAGAATATATTTTAACCTCTTCTAAAATGCAAGTTGGACATCCTCCTGGAGCGCCTTTTTTTCAAATGTTGGGTGCTTTTTTCTCAATATTTGCTACTGAACCATCTCAAATTGGTTTAGTTCTAAATATGATGAGTGCGGCAGCGAGTGCATTTACTATTTTGTTTATGTTTTGGTCCATTACCATTTTGTTGCGAAAATTAGTAATTACAACCAAAACTATTTCAAAAACTGAAGGTCAAGCAATTTTAGGTGCAGCTCTCGTTGGCAGTCTATCATTTACATTTACAGATTCGTTTTGGTTTAATGCTGTAGAAACTGAAGTTTATGCAATGGCAACATTAATAATGGCAGTATTGTTTTATCTCGGATTGCGTTGGGAACAAGACATGAATATGCCAAGAGGAAACAAATGGCTTATTCTAATTGCTTTTATTACCGGACTTTCTTTTGGTGTTCATTTTATGGGACTACTCACTATTCCTGCTATTGGATTAATTTACTATTTTAAAAACTATAAAGAGATTACTATTAAGAATTTTATTATTGCTAACATAACAGTTGTAGCTATTTTACTTATTATTTTTAAACTTTTGCTTCCTACTACCCTTAAATTTTTTAGTGCTTCTGAAGTATTTTTTGTTAACAGCTTTGGTATGCCTTTTAACTCTGGATCTATTATTGCTGGCATTGTTGCGATAGCTTTGTTTTATTTTGGGATTAAATACACTCGGGAAAAACAATATAAACACCTAAACACTTTAGTGCTTTGTGTGCTTTTTATTTTTATCGGATTCTCATCATGGATTATGCTTCCTATTAGAGCTAATGCAAATGTTGTCGTTAATGAAAATAATCCTTCCAATGCCAGAGAACTTTTGGCATATTATAATTTAGAGCAATATCCTAAAACCTATTTGTTTTATGGGCCTCTATTTACCGATCAATATTCGGGTGAAGACGAAAATAATCCTTATTTGGATGATGAGCCTAAATATGAAAGAGATTTTGAAAAAGGAAAATATGTCATCGTAAACGATTATAAAAACGCAAAGCAAAATTATAATTCCGATCACGCTTCAATACTTCCCAGGATGTGGAGTACAGAACATGCCGAAAATTATATGATGTACTCTGGGTATTTAGATTTTAAAATTAAATCTGAATATAACATGGAAAATGAATTAAGAAGCATAGTTTCTGATTTTAGAGGACGTGTTTCTGAAGGACTTGTAGATTATGAAGATTATCATAAATTCTTAAGAACCTATGGACGGTTTTTGGATATTAAAAAACCATCATTGGGACAAAACATCGCTTATCTGTTAGAATACCAATTAGGTTATATGTACTGGCGTTATTTTATGTGGAATTTTACAGGACGCCAAGACGACATACAAGGCAAATACGATATGCATGGTAACTGGCTAAGTGGTATTAAATTTATAGATGAATGGCATTTAGGAATGTCACAAGACAACTTGCCAAGTGATGTGCTTAATAACAAAGCACGAAACACCTATTACTTTTTACCACTGATTTTAGGACTTATTGGTTTATTCTTTTTGTTTAATAAAGATAAAAAATTCTTTTGGGTTATGTTAGTCTTTTTCTTGTTTTCAGGACTCGCCATACAAGTATATACCAATGTACGACCTTTCGAGCCTCGTGAACGCGATTACTCGCTTGTTGGTTCTTTTTATGTGTTTGCTATTTGGATTGGATTTGGTGCTTTCGCAATATATAACGCTTTAAGTAACATTTTTAAGCACAAATTACTTGCTCCAGCTGTAACACTCGTTTGTTTAGCATTAGTACCAACAATTCTCGCAGCAAACAATTGGGACGACCATGACAGGTCTGGAAAAAAAACAGCACATGCAATGGCTGTAAAATATTTAGAATCTTGTGCACCAAACGCCATATTGTTTACTATTGGTGACAACGATACATTCCCATTATGGTATGCTCAAGAAATTGAAG
>CAYRVY010000470.1:0-2146 GCA_964427695.1 uncultured Flavobacteriaceae bacterium | reverse complement strand
ATCTTAATAAGATTGGTTACAATGTTACTGGAATAGATTTATCGCCTCATAGTATTGCTCATGCCAAACAATTTGAAAATAAAACTTTACATTTCGATGTTCATGACATGAGTAAACCTTATTCACAACAATTTGATGCCGTTTTTAATTTGTTTACAAGTTTTGGTTATTTTGAAAATGAAGAAGATAACCTAAACACCATAAAAGCAATAAAGACTAACTTAAACGAAAAGGGTATCGCAGTTATTGATTTTATGAATGTAGATTATGTAATTAATAATCTCGTGCCTAAGAATATTAAAACTGTTGAAGGCATCGATTTTTATCTTAAACGCAATGTAGAAAATGGCTATATAATAAAAGATATTTCTTTTCGGGCTGAAGGCATATCGTATAATTATAAAGAACGTGTTAAAGCAATAACACTCGATGATTTTAAGGATATGTTTCAAAAGGCAAATATTCAATTATTAGATGTTTTTGGTGATTATAAATTACATAAATTTGACAAAAAAAATTCCGAACGTTTAATATTAATATTCATGTAATATGCAGAATTTCATACTTCCAATTTTAGCAGTACTTATAGGCTATGTTTTTGTTCTGGTTTTTAAACCTACAAAATATGAAAACTTAAAACTATTATTAGCCTTTAGTGGAGCATTTTTATTGTCTATTACTGTTTTTGATTTTTTACCAGAAGTATTCCAGGACAATAATAGCAAGACTATTGGATTGTTTATTATGTTGGGGATTTTGTTTCAAATAATTTTGGAGTTTTTCTCAAAAGGTGCCGAACATGGTCATGTACATTTAAGTAAAAACGAATCTTTATTCCCTTGGTTGCTTTTTATAAGTTTAAGTATTCATTCTGTTTTAGAAGGCATCCCAATTGAAGCTCACCACAATTTAATATATGGTATTATCATTCATAAACTTCCTGTAGCAATTATCTTATCGACCTTCTTTTTAGCGTCAAAGTTAAGTCGTATCAAAATTTTATTTTTCTTAATCTTATTTGCTTTAATGACACCTTTAGGTGTATTAATATCTCAAGAAACCGACATTTTTAAAGTCTATTATACAGAAATTTCGGCTTTAGTAATTGGAATATTTTTACATATTTCTACTATTATTTTGTTTGAAAGCAACGAAGGACATAAATTTAATCTCACTAAACTTATAACTATTGTAAGTGCAATAGCAATTGCATATTTTATATAATTTAAGTTCGGGTTAATGTAAAAATATACGGCTTCATTCATATTGAATAACCTGAAATTTACGTCACATTTTTAAAACTTTACATATTATTCTTTATTAGCAATCCTCTTGTAGTTTAGAGTTGTTATATCAATTTAATCTTGTTATGTCGTAAAACTGAATTGAATTGAATTATTTTTTACAAGATTGAGGCAAAATATTTTAGCATAGCCATCCGCGTGTCGCAGAAGCTTTAGCGGAGGCACAAGTTAAGGTACAATATTTTAACGATAATATTGTGAAAAAGAATTGCGAAGCACATCACGAACTCCTTTAAAAATAAATATTAAGGAAGTGAGTAAACTATTCTATGCGACATTATATGTTTAAATTGGTATTAAACCAATTACAAAAGGTAAGTTTTCAATTTTATCAAACATTAGAGCCACATCTGCTGTTTCGAGGACTACTTCAACTTCCAGTAACTCCCATGGCAATACCTACTGTACTATTTGCCATTGCTGGCGTATCATTAACACCATTGCTTACCATTACAATCTTAGTGTATTTCTGTTTTAGTTCTTGAACTGCTGTTATTTTGTCTTCAAGTAGCAAATTCCCTATAACTTAAGTAAGACCAATTTGTTTGGAGATAGAGTCTCCTACATTTTGATGATCTCCTGTGAGCATTATCGTTTTTTTAATACCTATTTCTTTTATGCGCTTTAAAATTGTGATTGCTATTTCCCTTTGTGTGTCAAAATCACTTACTAAACCACTATGGACTAAAGTACCATAGGTTTGACAACGAATGAAATTCGTTTTAGTATGAAACTTATTTGTTTTGAAGACAAAGGACAGAAGCTGGGATGTAATCTTCGGTCTTCTGTCTCCCAACTTCCAACCCTAAAATATTTTTAGAAGCTAAAGCGAAATGCACTAA
>CAYRVY010000469.1:0-2146 GCA_964427695.1 uncultured Flavobacteriaceae bacterium | reverse complement strand
ATCTAAACCATACATTGGCCAAAAGGCATGGTATTTTTTATGATACGGAAAGTATTCATCATCACTTTCTAACACTCTAAAATAGGTAGGAAACTCTTCTGGTTTCCAACTGTCTTTGCCAAATAAAATTCGGTCTTGGTATTTATCAAAAAAAGCTTTTGCAAATCGTGGTTGACGACCTAACTCGGCAATAATGGCTCCAATACCAACATTCATATTTGGCATTTCATCAAGCAATCTTCCTAATTGTCCTAAATCGTTTGCTAACCAACTCATATGTGCACTAATAAAAGTTGTTTTTGGGTGTTTTCTAAAAATATTATATTGCTCATTCATAATTTGTTCCCAAGGTGCTGGATTATTGGCATCTCGCTTTCTACGAGGACGTGTTTTTAATTCTAACCAACGTTCGTTATCGCCATTAAAATCGTCCCAAAATGGTTTTGGGTCTGCAGCATGAATTAAAACAGGAATTCCCAATTCGCCACATTTTGCCCAAATTGGGTCTAATCGAGAATCATCTATAGTTAATCTATTCCCTTCCGAATCTTTATTACGTAAGCCCAAACTCTTATATACTTTTAAACCTTTTGCACCATTTATAACATCTTGCTCTAATTGAGCGACCATTTTTTCTATCCAGCCTTCTGCTCCTGCGCCTTCAAAATTAATATTTGCAAACACCACAAACCGATTAGGGAAATTATCTGCAATATTTTTAACGGAAGCTATTAAATCGTCTCCTGTACGACCACTTAAGTTTACCATAATTCTCATATTTAAAGTATCCATAGCAGCTACAACAGGAGCTAAATCCTGATTTGGCATTCTATATTGATGTCCATGAACATCTATAAAAGGAAATTTAGATTTTTTAATGATTTCTCCAGGAACAACAAGTGTTGATATTGGGTTGTATTCTTCAAAAGTTAAGTCTTGTGCTTGTATGGAAAAACTAATTAAACTAATTAAAGTATATAGAATGGTATTTTTGAAATTCATATAGTTGGATTTAATGAACGATAAAAGTAACATTATGAAATTAATGTACTCCTTTTTTAGGAAGGGTTTAACAGGTTAGATCTCTTAAGAATAATGTAATTTTGATTAACTATATCATTAAACACAAAAGCAAACATTATGTTTATAAACTGTTCTACCAGTTTTAGAGCAGTATCCTATAAAGTGTCGTTTTTAGTCTTGATGTCCATAATTTAGCTCTTCATTTTTGTCCCAATACGCCATAAAAATTTCTGATGGAGAGCCTTTTCGAGAAATCCAATCAGCTACAATTTGAATAGCTGTTTCTAAATCCTCTATATATGCCATCCGACCATCACTACCTCTAATCCCCTTTTCATTCTTTTTAGCACCTCTATTAATCAAAATATTCTTTTCATCATATATAATCCTACGAACATCTTCATTTTCTTTTCCTTTAGGCAGGTTATCTTTTAGTAATTTTGAAAGACCATGATAGTACAGTTGAAATTTTTCAACAGGGTCGTCAATACGTTGTCCGAGTAATTTTACTGCTTGATTTTCAACAGTTATTTCTGAATCTAAATTTATTGAGAGTTGCTCTCCTTTAATTTCTTCTGCTTTTTGAAATATTTTAAGACGCTCTAAATCTTCTTTTGAAAGTTCTCTTTGTTTCTTATCTATTTTATTATTGTCTTTAGCCATTTTATACTGTTAAAAGTTCTCTTATTTTTTGTGCTGCAATTCTTAATGATTCTATATCCCAATTGGAAATATTTAGATTTTTAGTTGCTAATTTAATATCTGGAAAATGTTCTTGAAAATAACCCCAATAATTATTTCCTAATTCAGACTGTCTCCATTGGTATTGAGAATATATTATACAAGGATGGACTTGACTTTCTTTTGCAAATCTGTTTACTATTAACGGGTTCTGAATCAACTTCTCGATATATCTCATTTTTTCTGATGATAACAAGTATTCAGATGCAAATTCATTTGCTTTGTCTTCTTGTAAAAGAAATAAATCGGGTTCACCTGAAAGATGATATTTAGTATTCTCAATTATTTCCAAATCGAAAAGTACATGATGTAATTCATGTATTAATGAAAACCAAATTGTTGCATAGTTCTTATTAAAATTCGTAATTACAATGCAAGGTTT
>CAYRVY010000468.1:0-2168 GCA_964427695.1 uncultured Flavobacteriaceae bacterium | reverse complement strand
TTGAATTCTAAGATCAGATCTTAAATAACGTAATCCTATTGCCATAGAAAATTGATCGGCTAATCTTAAAGAATAGGATGCATCTATAGTTAACTCATTAGGTTTCTCTATTAAAGCTTGAGAAAATTCATCTTGTACAATTTCTATCTCTCCAAGACTAAAATATTTAAAGCTAACAGCAAAGGCACTTCTTTCGTCTAGTCTATTAAAATAGGTAACATTAGCTAGAAAAATATCATTAACAAGCTTACTTAAATAGGGTGTATAGCTTATCGCAATTCCAGATTTGGTTTCAGAAAACGCGTATTTTGATGGATTCCAATGTTGTGAATAAGCATCCGCTGAAGTTGCAACTCCCATATCTCCCAATCCTGCTGCACGAGCGTCTGAAGCAATTAATAAAAATGGAACACCAGTAGTAATTACTCTAGAATCATTAGTATTTGGGATAATTGTTGTTTGCGCATTTGCTTTTACAAAAAACCCAATGGTTATAAAAGCTAAAATGTAATTTCTCATATGTATTATTAATTTATTTTATCGCTATACCTAACACTAATGAATTTGGACAAATATAATTTATTATTATAGTATAACAAGTTTTTGTATTTTTTCTACTTGTTTATTAAGTTCATTAGAACGTACTGTTAATTTATACACGTAAACTCCTTTGCCAATTCTATCTCCAAAATCGTCTCTACCATCCCAAACCAAATCTTTGGATAATGAACTTGACACTTTACTACCACCTGATGTTTGTCCGTTAATAGTTTTAACTAATTTTCCAGAAACAGTAAATATCTGTACTGAAACGTCTAAAACCTGAGAACTATTGTGGTTAAACCAAAATTCTGTATAATTAATAAATGGATTTGGGTAATTAAGAACATTGTTAATAACCAATTCTTCATCCTCATCGAACACGATAAATTGAATTTCGGCTGTTGATGAATTGTTGTAAACATCCCAGGCTTTTAAAGTTAATGTGTGCAAACCAGACTCTAAATCTCTTAAAGGATAAGTTACTGTTCCTCGTTGAAAATCATCTACCTCTGCTAAATAATAATCATTTAACATAAAAGGGTTGGTTTCATCTCCATTTAAGATTGCTGAAATATCATGACCAATCCCGCTTACAGTATTAATTCCGTTTTCATCTTGAAGTTTAACTAATAAAGTTGGGCTTTCGTTAGTTATTCCTCCAGAAACAAAATTTTCATCATTCATAAACAAGTTAATGTTTGGTCCTTGATTATCTTCGGCAGCATTTGCATTTAAGCCACCTATTTGAATATCGAAACTGGCACCAGCCTGATCTTGTAAAGGGCTATCCGATTTTGCATAAAAGCTAACTTTACCATTTCCAACAGGAATACCAATATCGCGAGGGACAACAAAATTAAACTCAAACATTCCATTTTCTACTGTTGCCTGACCTCTAAAAATAATTTCTCCTAAAGTGTTAAAGTCTAATATAATAAGTTGCCCATTACTATTTCTTATGCCATCGTTTGCCAATGTTGACCTATTTATACTCTTATCGTAAATAGTTGCTGTTAATATACCATTATAGTTTGTTAAAACATTGCCTGAACCATCTACTACTTCGCCTTCTAATTTAGCATGACTTAAAGCTTCTAGCACATCTGTATTATCGGTTATTAGTACATCGTTTATTTTAGTTAATCTAATATTAGGCTGTGGAAATGCTAATTTCATAGCTGGATCTCCAATAAAGAAAACCAGTCTTCGTTGAATTCTTCCATAAATTGCTGGATCGTTTTTAGTAAGCCTCAAAGCTTCTGCCATTGATGGATAATCATTAGATCCAAAAGCAAATAGATAATCGTCCAGAGTAACATTAATTAATACACCATCGTGTACAAATATTTGCCGTGTTGTCGTAATTAAACCAATAGCACCTCCATTTTTATTTCTATACATAAACTCCCCTGCTGTTGTCCTGAGCGGATTATCGAATTTAGTATATTCGCAAGTTATTGTTACAAAACAGGTAAACTTGCATACATTTCTAACTTCTTGGGCATTTATTTTATCGAAAATTCGTTCTGCTGCAATACCATCTTCCCCTCCATGACCAAAATAATTAACTACTAAAGCTCCTACTTCCATCGCATCAAAAATCGCCTTATTTACTGCTGGATAAC
>CAYRVY010000467.1:0-2170 GCA_964427695.1 uncultured Flavobacteriaceae bacterium | reverse complement strand
GTGTCTTGGTCAATAATCATTAATACATTATCACCATGATACATGGCTGTTTTAATGGTTTCGGTTAGACGTTTGTTATTATCTAAAGTTGTATCAATTTTTAAGCGATCAATTACAATTTCTATATCATGAGTTTTATAACGATCGAGTTTCATTCCTTTAACAAGATCACAGATTTCGCCATTTGTTCGTACCTTGACAAAGCCTTGCTTACTAATTTGCTCAAAAAGTTCTCTGTAATGTCCTTTTCTGGAGCGTATTACAGGAGACAGCACATTGATGCGTTTACCATTAAAACTTTTAATAATAAGAGCTTTAATTTGTTCATCGTTGTAACTTACCATTTTTTTACCAGTATTGTAACTATAAGCATCACTTGCACGAGCAAAAAATAGACGTAGAAAATCGTAGATTTCTGTAATCGTGCCTACTGTAGATCGTGGTGATTTGCTTGTTGTTTTTTGCTCTATTGCAATAACAGGAGAAAGACCATCGATTTTATCGACATCTGGACGTTCTAAACCACCCAAAAATTGTCGTGCATATGCCGAAAATGTTTCAATATAACGACGTTGTCCTTCGGCATAAATAGTATCGAAAGCTAAAGATGATTTTCCACTCCCAGAAAGACCAGTTATGACAACAAGTTTTTCTCTTGGTATTGAAACATCTATGTTTTTTAGATTGTGTACTCTGGCTCCCTGAACCTCGATATATTCTTGGTGATTATTCATGTTTTGGCAAAAGTTGCAAAGATACAATTTTTGCATATAAAAATGAAGGTAAACGAGTTTGTAGTTTCAGTCAATAAAAAATAATTAGAGACATCAAAATACAGGAAATAAGAACTTCCAATTATTTGGTCTCTTTAAAATTTCATATTTCCAAGATAAAAAATAAAAGTTTATAAATGTTAGAAATAATTAAAAATTGATTTTTTGCTAAAAAAGGCTTATATCTTTATTTTTGACCCGTTTTAATTTATGCGCAACGATAACCATTTTAAGTTTGCTTTTAATTATATTAATTATAGGTTTTTGATTGATATCGTTTTTTTAAATTAAGTACAACGGTTTAAATAAACGCCTGTTTTTCTGCCCGTTCAGCAGGCGGGAATGGGGTCTTTTTGTTGTTGGCAAATTGTTTTTATTTCTGTTCTATCATTTCAGCAATCTTAACCTATTGGCTAAAACACCTAATTATTTATCCCAATTCTTTCACGGCTCTCCATGCCATCTTTATGGCAACTTGTGCATCAGCGCTCGCTGCTGAATCTGAATTGGCAATAGTAATTCGTCCAAATGGTTGACGTCCTTTTATTACGGAATCTTTTGGCCCACCATAAGAGTAACCATGTGCCCAACGATTAACGGAAATACTCTCAACATCCCTGTCGAACTAAACCACTATGGACTACAAGTCCATAGGTTTGGGCTGACGACTTAAAGTCGCCCAATGGTTATTTCTCTATTATAAAATTTTCTCTATCACTTTGGTCTGGTTGCCTATGATGCTCTAAATGTAGTAATTCCAATCACGTACGGTTCTGTGCCTGCGCACCGAAGTGCTTCGGCACACAGGTGTGAGAGGTTTAGGGGTGAGATTCCCCTTTACCTACTCGACTTTTAATTCCAATAATTTATTAAATCATCAATTTCAAAGTTGCTTTCAGGAATGTAAATATTATCCCAATATAAGTTTTCATTGATTTTTACAAAAACTCTGTAATAACCAGAAGTTAAGTTTTCTAAATTCAGCACTAAATTTGTTGAATTCAAGTCCATAAATTCCATTTCGGTATTTAATTCGATTGCCGATTCAGTGTATAAGTCCGAGTTTAAAAATGAATTAAAGTCTGTTTGTTGGTGTATTTTTTCTGCATTGGCAGTTGTAATCCAAACATCAGAAATATTTTCAGACGCTAACAAACTTAATGCTCCTGCTGGCGGATTTGGATAAGCAATAAATTGATTATTGGTAAAAACATTTGGATTGCCTAATTGTGTAGGTGCAGAAAATTCAGAGTTTCTAATATTAACCCCAGTTACTAATTCAATATCAGTTTCTGATGTAGAGCTGTTGTTTTCATCGTCGTTGCTACAGCTAATTAATATTAGAAGAGTAAAAATAATTGTCATTTTTTTCATTCGTGTTCTTGTTTTCAAATGTT
>CAYRVY010000466.1:0-2172 GCA_964427695.1 uncultured Flavobacteriaceae bacterium | reverse complement strand
GTTTCCTGAATATTTGCCATATTTAAAAGCAACTCTCCTTCACTTTTAATATCATTAAGCTTGTTATATGTTTTTACAGCATTTGAATAATAATAATAAGCACTGTCATGATTTAATTCGTTATCATGAAAAGCTCCCAGGTTGTAATTTGTTATCGCTATAGCAGACGAATCATTTAATTTATGAGCTAATTTTAAATTTGTATGATTAATTGTTCCAAACAGATTAAATTTTCCCATTTGTAGATATACAAAAGACAAATCTCTATTACTCTTTAAGATTGTAGAATCAATCTTAGTTTCTAAAGATAATTGAGAAGCCTTTTTCGCATACTCTAATCTTATTTCCAGTTCTAAATTTTGGTCTTTAGATAAGTTCCTTAACTCGACTATGCTATCCAGTTTAGTACTTAACTTTTCGCTTTGTGAGAACACATTGAAAAAAATAAATAAAAAAGGCAAAAATAGATATCGACAATCCAATCTTAAAGGCTTTTATGATTGTCTCAAATTTAGGTTAAATTATGATAAGAGCGTAATTATTAATAAAATCCTTAATGAATATTTAAAAAAATATCCTTTCTAATTCAAATAAAAAATAAAACCCCTTTATGAAACGAATTCATAAAGGGGTTTTACTAACCAATTACAACAAATTATGCTTGACTAGGTAATTTACTTTTCTTAATAACTCCTGCTAGATGCTTAAACTCGTTTTTATTTGTTTCAAAAGTGTCGCTTGTTTCAACCTTATCTGTATCGTAACTTTGACCAGAAAATGTTAAACAAAAAATCGCTAGTAATAATGTAATCTTTAGGGCTTTCATAATTAAAGGTTTAGAATTATACAATAGTCTATTTATTAAATATTAATAATATTAATTTTTTACTATAATCTTAAATTATAGTGAGGGGATAAAATGGACTAATAATTACTAAACACAATAATTGTGCTTATAGAAATAAAATTTTGAGGGAAGCAACTTTTAAAGTTGCTGAGGGATGGATAATTAATTTTTCTTAAAAAGCATTAGCATAAATACTTGCTTTTAGAAGAATGGTAAATATATGATTCATCGTAAATAAAAAAATCAAATAATCGTTGAAATACACTATTTTATCGTTTAAATGTATTAATAGAGTAATTTTCTTACGCAATATGAGCGTTCGTCATTGTTTTTTGATAATGACTAATTAAAATAAAACATCTTAATATTTTATGATATTTCTCATAGTTTGAGAAAATGGCTGGTTTTTTATTGGTTTGTGCTGAATTAACTTCGACCTATCTACATTTAACAATTGTATTAATAGGTCGGTACAATGGCTTTAAATTACTAAAAAACACTTATAATAAATCGCCTAATAGGTTATTAAGATGGATTTACAATATTATCTATATTGTTCGAAAATATTTAATTAGCACTCAATTTTTTACAGTGATAAACATACTCTGCAATAGTATTTTTATTAGATTTCATGTAACACTCTTCAAATATTTGTTGAAATTTTTTAAAGTTAAATTTTGTATATAAAACCTGACTGTAATATGTGTTATAGTTCAAAAGATCATAAGCGTCTTGTATAATACCTAATCCCTTTTCTTTGCTAAAAAATGAAAATGGTATTGATGATATTACAGCATCAACATCGTCTTTTATATGCTTTTTTACATTTTGTGCACCATCGTTAATAATAACTAATCTAGAATCCGAAATCGTTTCACTTACATACTTACAAAAGCTCTTATTTACCTCGAATGCATATAGTTTTGAAGTTGGAGCTATAGTGTTCAATATTTCACGTGTTATATTGCCATGACCTATCCCAAATTCTACAATAATTTTACCTTCTTCTCTTGGAATGTACTTGCAAATCTCAATTTCTACTTGTCTGCTTGTTTCAGCTATTGCTCCAGTAACTAACAAATTTTTAGCAAACGCAATTGAGGTTTTAAATTTTTGTTTCATTAATTTTTATTCTATACTAAATTATTTAATCCTCCTTCGCGTTCCGCTTCGGCGGACTAGAAGATTTGGTTTAATTCCTCGACCCTCTGGGTCGGAAATAATGATGTTTGCGTAGCAAACTCCACTTAATACCTCGATGGGTCTGCCTCGGGGTAGTTTATTGTTACCTGAATTTTACTTGCCAAGATAATGATGCTGAATAA
>CAYRVY010000465.1:0-2172 GCA_964427695.1 uncultured Flavobacteriaceae bacterium | reverse complement strand
ATTTGCAAACTCAAATTAGAGATTAATAAAAAACGTTTCACGTGGAACATTTTATTAAAGCTTATATCGTCTCTATTAAGAAAAAAATATGTTTAACGAAATTTATGACGTTATAGTTGTTGGAGCAGGTCATGCAGGAAGCGAAGCTGCTGCTGCTGCTGCAAATATGGGAAGCAAAACCCTGCTCATAACTATGAACTTGCAAAATATAGCACAAATGTCTTGCAATCCTGCAATGGGCGGAATTGCTAAAGGGCAAATCGTGCGTGAAATTGATGCGCTTGGTGGTTATAGCGGAATTGTGAGCGATACATCAGCCATTCAGTTTAAAATGCTAAACAAATCTAAAGGGCCAGCAATGTGGAGTCCTAGAGTACAAAGTGATAGAATGCGTTTTGCTGAAGATTGGAGAATATTATTAGAAAAGACATATAATCTTGATTTCTATCAGGAAATGGTTTCTGGGCTTTTGGTTAAAAATCATAAAATTATTGGTGTAAGAACCTCTCTTGGAATAGAAATTAAAGCTAAAACCGTTGTGCTTACAAACGGCACATTCCTAAACGGGCTTATTCATATAGGAGATAAGAATTTTGGCGGAGGACGCGCTGGAGAACGTGCAGCCACTGGAATTACAGAACAACTTGTAAATCTTGGATTTGATTCTGGCAGAATGAAAACAGGAACACCACCCAGAGTAGATGGGCGTTCGTTGGATTTTTCTAAAATGATTGAACAGCCAGGCGATGAGAACCCGGAAAAGTTCTCGTATTTAGATATTACAAAACCTTTAGAACATCAGCGTTCATGCCACATGACCTATACAAGTCCGGAAGTTCATGATTTACTGCGTGAAGGATTTGAGCGCTCTCCAATGTTTAATGGAAGGATTAAAAGCATTGGGCCAAGATATTGTCCATCAATTGAAGATAAAATTAATCGTTTTGCCGAGAAAGAACGTCACCAGCTTTTTGTTGAACCCGAAGGCTGGAATACTGTTGAGGTTTATGTAAATGGATTTTCAACATCATTGCCAGAAGACGTTCAGTTTAAGGCATTACGATCTGTTGCTGGTTTCGAGAACGTCAAATTTTTTAGACCAGGCTATGCTATTGAGTACGATTATTTTCCTCCAACACAATTGAAGCACACTTTGGAAACTAAATTACTTGAAGGACTTTATTTTGCTGGTCAGATTAACGGAACAACAGGATATGAAGAAGCAGCATCGCAAGGCTTAATGGCAGGAATTAATGCAAGCTTAAAAGTAAAAGAAAAAGAAGTATTTATATTAAAAAGAAATGAAGCATATATTGGTGTTTTAATAGATGATTTAATTACAAAAGGTACAGAAGAGCCTTATAGAATGTTTACATCTAGAGCAGAATACCGAACATTGTTGCGTCAGGATAATGCCGATTTCAGACTAACTCCAAAAGGATATAAGTTAGGTTTAGCTAGTGAAAAACGCTTAAAAAGAATGGAAGAAAAGCAAAGAAAATCGGATGCTTTTGTTCGGTTTTTTAAAGAAGTAAGCGTAAAACCTGAAGAAGCAAATCCTGTATTAGAGTCTAAAGGCTCGGCTTTGGTAAAGCAATCTGATAAGATGTTTAAAATATTTTCAAGACCAAATATTGATATAGATGATATTAGAAAATTTAAAGCTGTAGAAGCTTATATTCAAGACAACAAGCTTGATAAAGAGGTGATTGAACAAACAGAAATTCAGGTTAAATATTCAGGATATATTGAGAAAGAAAGAAAAAATGCGGATAAATTAAACAGGCTTGAAAATGTAAAAATACCTTTCAATTTCGATTATTCAAAGATCAAGTCTATGAGTTATGAGGCTATAGAAAAGCTTAATAAGATTCAACCTACATCAATCTCGCAAGCTTCAAGAATTAGCGGTGTTTCTCCTAATGATGTGTCAGTTCTTTTGGTTTATATGGGAAGATAGATGAATCGCTTTTTAATTAAGTTCCACGTGGAACACAATAGAAGCCATTCGTGTTAATTAATGAAATTAGTGTCTAAAGCAATATACATAACCGTTAAAGATTACTCCGTTTCTGGAGAAGAATTCCAAATACTGCATGACGAGGAGCGTGATTTATTAGAGACATTTCCACAACCATCTTTAGAGCAATTACCAAAATATTATAAAAGCGA
>CAYRVY010000464.1:0-2174 GCA_964427695.1 uncultured Flavobacteriaceae bacterium | reverse complement strand
AATAAATTTTCGTAATACTGCGATTTATCTTGCAATTTTATTGCTTTTGCATCTGCTATAAATTCATGAAGTGTCCGAATTCTATTTTGATACATATAAACTAAAGGGTTAAACCAAAATAGGATTCGTAAAATTTCAAACAGTAATAAATCTACAGAATGGTTTTGTTTTACATGTATGGTTTCGTGTTTTATAATTGTGTCTTTGTCTTTGGCATTTATATGTTCACCTAAAAACACATAATGAAAAAATGAAAAGGCTGCATTACTGTTTATAAGTTCTACAATGTGTAAATCGCCTTTCCAGTGTTTTGGGTTTTTATAAATTAATACAGCTATTTTAATGAGTTTATAAGTGAATAATAAAAATGTAATAGTAGCTCCTGTAATAAAAAATAGTTGCCAAGTAAGCACAAATCCTAATGCTTGTTCGATGCCTTTATCCAATACAAAATTAGGTTCGGCTTGTGTGAGTGTTCCTAAAATAACTTCTGGAAGTTGTATTATAAACTGCTGTGGGATTATTTCTTTAAAGCTTTCTATTTTAATAAATGGCAATACAATAGAGAGTAAGGCAGTAATAAGAAGATAGGCTCTATTCCAATTAAAAAATGTGTCGCGCTTTAAAAACACATCGTAAATGATTAAAAAGAAAAGCTGAAACGCAATGGTCTGTAAAAAATATTGTAGCATAGCTATTCTTTTTTGTTAATTTCCTTTAAAACAGATTCTAATTCGTTTAAACTAATGTCATTTTTCTTCACAAAAAAAGACACCATACTCTTAAAAGAACCTTGAAAATAGTTGTCCACCAATTTATTTATGGATTGGTTACTATAATCTTGTTGTTGTACTAATGGAAAATATATGTGTCCTTTTCCTCGCTTTTCGTAATCTACAAAACCTTTGCTTTCTAATATTCTAACAATAGTAGAAACTGTATTATATGCAGGTTTTGGCTTTGGTAACTCTTCTATTATAGCTTTAACATTTGCTTTTTGAAGTTTCCATAAAATTTGCATAATGTCCTCTTCGGCTTTGGTAAGTTGTTTCATTTATACTGAATTTATTTCAGTATCTTTTGATACTGGTTATAGATTTTAAGATACTGAAAGGTTCAGCATAGCTTATTTTGATAAAACATTATGCTAATATAACTAAATATTTAGTTTAAACTAATAATTTAGTTGATAATTGTAACATTTAAGTTTTATCTTCGTCATATAAACAAAAAAAATAATGGATATATTTTTAATTATACTTGCTGCATTTTTTATGCTTCTTGGCATTGTTGGTAGCTTCTTACCTGTTTTACCAGGACCTATTACAAGTTGGGTTGGTTTACTCATTTTACATCTTACAGATGCAGTACAAATGAATTGGACTTTTTTAATCATTACTTTAATTATTGCTTTGGTTATATGGTTGCTTGATTATATTATTCCAGCTATAGGAACAAAAAAATTTGGTGGTAGTAAATCTGGAATGATTGGAACTTCTATTGGGCTTATTGTTGGTTTGGTTTTTCTTGGTCCTTTTGGGATAATTATAGGTCCTTTTGTTGGAGCGTTTATTGGAGAACTGTTAAATAAAAGCAATTCTAAAACGGCCTTAAAAGCTGCTTTTGGTTCGTTTCTTGGGTTTTTAACTTCAGCATTTATAAAATTTATTGTTGCTGTTATTTATTTAGGACTCTTTATTGTAAAGGTTTGGGATAATAGCAGCGTTTTATTTTAAACCTGAGTTCGATATAAGTCAATCTCCACAGAAGCATTATAAATAGTGAGATTTGACTACAAAAAATGAAAACTAACTGGTTAATTTAAGGCTTTTTGGAGTTAAAGATTGCTGTTTATAATGCTTTCCAAAGGATTTTTATTGTTTTTCGTATATTTCGTTGTAGATTTTTAAACTATTAATAGTCCTTCAAACCCACGCCTTATCTACAAAAAATAATAAAAACTGTGAGCGTTAAGTTATATCGAACTCAGGTTTTAAAGAAAAACCTTATAATCTTACATAACTAAATGCTTAACTATAAGGTTATTTCTATTGCTATTAATTCAACAAATAAATTAGAGGGATTAATTATTTATCCTGTTGATATACAAATTTAAATATAATTGTACACTTTTCGTTACGGAAAAGCCACAAACTTGATGCGGAAAAACCGTA
>CAYRVY010000463.1:0-2186 GCA_964427695.1 uncultured Flavobacteriaceae bacterium | reverse complement strand
ATCTTGAATTTTTGGTCCAATGGCTAATGCTTTCGGCACAATTATTTCTGGAAAATAACCTTTAATTTTTGCTTTAGCTTCAACCGATTTTCCAGCAGTAATTGTTGGCACATAATACACATCGTGTTTTATCATTAATTCCATTGTTTCTTCACTCATTAAAGTGCCATGTTCTATGGTTTTAACGCCACCTAAAATAGCACGTTGCATTCCTTCATCACCATGAGCATGAGCAGCAACATGCATTCCGTAATCTTTAGCTGTATCGCAAATAGCTTTAATCTCTTCAATAGTGAATTGTGGGTTTTGTCCACTTTTAGCAACACTTAAAACACCTCCTGTTGCAGTAATTTTAATCATGTCTGCACCATTTTTATAACGTTGTCGCACAGCTTTTTTTGCGTCATCAACACTGTTTACAACACCTTCTTTTGGTCCTGGATCTCCCATTAAAACTTTGCTTCTTCCATTTGTTGGATCGGCATGTCCTCCAGTTGTTGCAATAGATTTTCCAGCAGTAAAAATACGAGGTCCATCAACTTTACCTTGTGCAATAGCATTTCGTAATGCGATGTTTACACCACTTCCTCCTAATTCCCTAACTGTAGTAAAACCTGCCATTAGTGTAGTTTTGGCATAATTTTGAGCATTAAACGCAATATCTGCTTCATTAAGTGTAAATGGTTCTATATATCTTTTTGGACTTAATTGTCCTTCTAAATGCACATGCATATCTATAAGTCCAGGCATAACCGTTTTATTTTTTAAATCGATTACAGTGTCTTCAGAATTTTCAGGCTTTACAAAACCATCTTGAATAGATAAAATAGTTTTTCCAGAAACTACAATAGTTTTATTTGTAAGGACTTTTCCGTTTTTAGTATCGATTAATTTGCCACAATGTAAATATGTGTTTTGTGCAGAAATACTGAAAGAAAATAAAACTGCTAAAATAAAGAGTACATTTTTCATGTTAGTTAATTTGTTAAGTTGTTTTTCTTATTTGTTGTTCCCAATCCCAATTATTTATAGAAAAAAGAATGTTTCTGAAGAATAAAAATCTATCTATAAACACACTTATTGCTTATATACTTTCCCTTCTTTCATCACAAAAACAACGTTTTCTATCGTGTGAATATTTTGCGTTGGATCATCATTTGTTGCAACAATATCAGCTATAAATCCTGCCTTTAATTGCCCAAGTTTATTTTCCATATCTAAAAGCTTTGCATTAGTAATTGTTGCAGATTGAATAGAAAACATTTCAGACCAACCAGTTTCAACCATATAACCAAATTCTTTAGCGTTTTCACCATGTGTAAAAACTCCAGCATCTGTACCAAAAGCAATATTCACACCTTCTTTATAAACCATTTTAAAAGTTTGACCTATAACGGCATTAGTACTCTCAATTTTAGGAAGAATAATTTTCGGATAATAATTTGGAATTTTTGCTTGTTGAGCAACATGACGACCTGCAGAAAGAGTCGGAACTAAATAAGTATTATACTCCTTCATTAATTTTGCAGTTTCTTGATCCATAAAAGAACCATGCTCAATTGTTTGAACACCAGCTTTAATAGCTCGTTTCATGCCTTCTTTACCATGAGCATGTGCAGCAACATACATTCCATATTCGCCAGCTGTTTTTACTATTTGGTCAACTTCTTCTTGAGTAAATTGAGGATTTTGCCCATTTTTACTAACACTTAAAACGCCTCCAGTTGCAGTAATTTTAATTAAATCTGCTCCATTTTTATAGCGTTGTCGCACAGCTTTTTTAGCATCATCAATACTATTAATAACACCTTCTTTTGGTCCTGAATCTCCCATTAATTCTTTACGCATTCCATTTGTTGGATCTGCATGCCCTCCAGTTGTTGCAATAGATTTCCCAGAAGTAAAAATACGAGGTCCATAAATTTTACCTTGTGCAATAGCATTTCGTAATGCAATATTTACACCAGATCCGCCTAAATCTCTAACCGTTGTAAAACCTGCCATTAATGTAGTTTTAGCATGCTTTTGAGCATTAAAAGCAACGTCAGCATCATTAAGTGTAAAACGTTCAATATATATTGTTGGACTAGTTTCTCCTTCTAAATGCACATGCATATCTATAAGTCCTGGTATCACAGTTTTATCTTTTAAGTCGATAATTTTATCTTCTGAATTTTCTGGTGTTA
>CAYRVY010000462.1:0-2187 GCA_964427695.1 uncultured Flavobacteriaceae bacterium | reverse complement strand
TGGGACGCGTGATTAGTTGATCTACAAAATGCTCCCCATGATAAATATGGCCTTCTGTTAAAGTGTAGCGTTCTTCAAAATCAACCGGCGAAAGGACTTCCATGCCTACCACGTTTTGCGAAAGTCCCGGTGAATATATTTCAAGCTCTTTGAGGACGTCCTCACCTAGTTTCTTTTTAGTGTCTGCAGACCATCCTGCCTCAAAACTAAAAGGAATTTGATGAACTAATACCGAAATAACGCTGTGACCATCTGGTGCTAAATAAGGATTAGCGTTAGTAGGAATATGAATATCCAGAAATGGTGCGCCTGTTACTTTCTTATATTTCACAGGATCAAAAGCTCTTTCCATTTCATCAAAGGAATTTCCAGTTCTTGCGTATTCAACAGTTTGGCCATTTAATTTAACTGCTTTGTTTATTGCCAGATTAACCTTTGCTGTTGTGCCTCTGCTTCGTATTTTATCAATCCAATAATCCAACTCGTATTCAATTTCGAAATCATCAAACAAATTCAGAAATGTTTCTTTTGGTGTACATGAAGCTGCCACTTTTATAGCGTTAATTTCTTCGCCGCTTCTTAATCTCACACCTCTAACAACTCCTTCAGTATCTAACACTATTTTTTCTACTTCTGCATTGATTCTAATATCAACACCTGCTTGCTCTGCTGCCTTTTGTAATGCCACTATAAGAGCCTGCGGACCGCCTTTAATATTGCTTCTGGAAGCGCATTCCCAAAGCATCAAGTTAATAGTAGAGTATGCTGACCAAGGACCAGCATAAGACCCATATAACGCAGGTGCTGCTAAACCGGCTTTTAGAAAATCGGTTTCAAATTTTTCATTCAAAAAATCTGCCAGACACATTGGAGCTACCTTTAATAATTCCATCATGGTTTTATTTCCTAAACCTTTAAGTAACATTCCCTTCTTGGTCAAAACAACTAAACTTGCCATGGTCAAATTTTCAATATCAACATTTGGTGGTGGGTTGTCCATTAAATCATTAATAACCTTACTAATTTTTTGAAGAAACTGTTGGTATTCTTTGTACGATTCGGCATCTTTACTGGAAAATTTGCTAATTGTACTGGCAGTTGCATTAACATTCGATTGGATAGTTACACTTTTCCCATCTTTGGACAGAATTGTAACATCTGCACGTTTATTGTCAATTACCAATCCGTGTTTTTTAAGTTGAAGGCTTTTAACTACTTCTAATCGCACGCCGCTTGTATCATGCAACAATCCTGTTGTTGAATAGCCAGGGTGAAATTCTTCTCCTGCCGCAATGCCTCCTAGTATATTTCTTTTCTCGACAACAAGGACTTTCTTTCCCTCTTTTGCAAGAATGGTGGCAGTAGTGAGTCCATTGTGTCCGCCACCGATTACTATTACATCATACTTGCTCATATCGCTTTTTCTTTTAAGATTGATTTTGCTGACAATTCGCCTCCAGAGCCCATGATTCCGCCTCCAGGATGTGTGCCAGATCCCGACATCCATAAATTTCGTATTGGGGTTTTATATTTGGCATAGCCTGATATTGGTCGTTGAAATAAAAGTTGTTCCAGAGTAAGTTCACCTTGAAATATATTACCTTCTGTTAACCCAAATGTTTCTTGCATATCCCAAGGCGTAACTACTTGCCTGTGCAACACCAAATTATCGATATCCGGAACATACTCCTTAATTGTGTTCTGAACCGCATCACCGAATTTATCTGCCAACTTTGGCCAATATTCAGGACCTTCTTTAATATCAAATGGTGCATATTGTACAAAGCATGACATAACGTGTTTACCAGGAGGTGCCAATGTAGGGTCTGTTAACGATGGAACAACTATATTGATAAAAGGTTTTTCTGAAAACTCTCCATATTTTGCCTGATCATAGGCTTTCTCCACATAATCGACATTAGGTACAATTGCAATATCTCCTTTCATGTACTCAAGTCCCTTTCTTTTTTTACAGAAATTTGGAACTCCACTAAGTGCAAAATTAACTTTTCCCGAACTACCTCTGAGCTTAAACCTTTTAATTTCTGTGGTAATTTCTTGCGAAAGATTATCTTCACCAATCATCTTAAGATAAGTGCGGTTAGGGTCTAGATTAGAAATAACTATTTTTGAATCAATTTCATCGCCATTAGCCAAAATAACACCTGTGGCTTTTCCGTTTTTAAT
>CAYRVY010000461.1:0-2191 GCA_964427695.1 uncultured Flavobacteriaceae bacterium | reverse complement strand
GTATTGTTCAGCCTTCAGTAAAATTTAAATGGGAAAAAGTGGATGGTGCAATTGGTTATAAAATATATTGGAGAGATACGACATCTCCAACTTGGGATAACAGTCGCTATGTTGGTAATGTTTCAGAATTCACTTTAGAAGGCATTGTTATAGATAATTTCTTTTTTGGCGTGGCTTCAGTTGGAAAAGATGGTTATGAAAGCATCGTGGTTTTTCCGAATAAAACATTTAGAGATTAATGAATGGCAAACTTTGTTAAAAGAACTTAACTTGAAGTTGGCTTTTAGTAGCTATTAATTATACTGAAAATTGTGAGTTTGTAAGCTTCCCTTAATTAGAACTGCTTAAATTTCTAATATTATCAAATTTATTGTTTTTAATTCTAATGGAGCTAGCTCCATTAGAATTAATTTCTGCATATTTTATTGGAGGTATTTTACCTAGTGCATCATGAGGTCTAAAATGATTATAGTCATCCATCCAAATTTGTGTCTGCTCTCTTACTTGTTCTATGGATTCAAATATATATTTGTTTAAAACTCCTCTTCTATAACTGCCATTAAATCGTTCTACAAAAGCATTTTGAGTGGGTTTTCCTGGCTGTATATATAAAAACTCAATATCGTGCATTATACTCCAATTGGCTGTTATACTTGCTATAAATTCTGGGCCATTATCCATTCTAATACTTTTTGGCTTTCCTCTTTTATTTATTAAATGGTTGAGTACCCAAATAATACGATTACTTGGTAAGGAATAATCTATTTCTATAAAAATAACTTCTCTGTTATAATCATCAATAACATTAAATCCTCTAAAACGCCTGTTGTTATCTAAAACATCTGTTACAAAATCCATACTCCAAGTATGGTTTAATTCTTTAGGAACTTCTAATGGCTCTTTTACTCTTGCTGGCAAGCGCTTCTTTACTTTACGGCGTAATGAAAGCCCTAATGATTTATATACACGATAAACTCGTTTATGATTCCAAGCTTTCCCTTCATTGCGCAAACGATCATAAGCCTTCCAAAATCCTTCTTCTGAATGGTTCTCTGCTTTTTCTTGAAGTGCTAGCTCTATTTCTGTATCATCCTTTTTTTTGGGTTGATAATAATAAACACTTTTGCTCATATTTAAAACACGACACGCCCTACTGATGCCATATTGAATCAATTCTTTTGCGATAATGCGCTTTCGGTAGGGCTTTATAGCTTTTTTTCGATAATCTCTTTGGCCATTTGATGATCTAATGCTAAAGTAGCATACATCTGTTTTAACTTACGGTTCTGATCTTCTAAAACTTTTAAACGCTTTAACTCTTTAGAATTCAAACCAGCATAACGCTCACGCCACTTGTAAAAGGCTGCTGAACTAACTCCATATTCTCGCGAAATATCTGGAACGGATTTACCTAATTCAAACTCTTTTAAAATCTTTGCGATTTGGGTCGGACTAAATTTACTTTTTCTCATAATTACTGTTTAAAATTAATACTTTTTTCTACTTTTAAACAGTTCGGTTTTGGGGGAAGCTTACAAGTTCGTCAATCATTTTATTCAATCATTTCAAATGAATTTAAGACTTTTACTAATTTTTTCCTTCTCCCTTTAAGTTCAGTATCAATTTTAAAGTCTTTTTCTATAAATTCTAGTTCAAAGTTATTGGGCAAATTTTCTGCTTTTTTTGGATTGTCAATTAAGAATTTAACAAAATCAAAAGTCAATCCAATATTTCTATTTATTTTTTCTTTGCTTGTCATTTTTAAGTTTTTTAATGTACCTGTTTTTATAAAACTCCCATCTGTCTTTTAGTCTTGTTCGGCAAATAATGCTGCTGTTTTTAGGTTATCCATTTCTATAGAATATTTTTCTTGGATATTATTTGGATATAAAACGTCTCTGTGGAAAAATCCGTGAGCAGTATCATATCTTACAATTGCATTCCATTTTTTGTTTATAAAACTTTCATATTGATAAACTAATTCTATTATTTCTCCTTTTTCTAGTTTCAAACGAATTCTTAATCTTTCAAGTCGATTATTATCTAAATACTTCAAAAACTCCTTTGTTGGCATTTACCAAAGATAAGGAAATTAGATAATAAATTATGATATTATTGTCTGATTTTCGTGGTCATTCATCCTATGGAAGCATTGTATCGATAAAACCAACCAAATTACAAAGAAAACAAG
>CAYRVY010000460.1:0-2198 GCA_964427695.1 uncultured Flavobacteriaceae bacterium | reverse complement strand
TTAAAATTTTACCCTTATGTTTTAAATTCCATCTATTTCTTTTCTTAAATTCTCTACTGCTGTATAAATTCGCTTTCTTGCTGCTCTTAAGGTTATTCCTAGCATTTCGGCTATTTCACTATGCTTTTTGCCTTCAACTCTATTTAGTAAAAAAGCGACACGCTGAACTTCTGATAGGTTTTCTAAAGCTTTTTGATATTTCTCTAAATATTGATTTTGTTCGAGTATAAACTCTGGTGTTTCATTATCATAATCATTTGGCTTTTCTAATCGATACTTTAAAACTACTTTTTGGTGTTTAGCCTCATTAAGCATTAGATTGTTAGCTACTGTAAACAAAAAACTTTTAGCACTGGCAGAGGATACTTTTGAACAATTTTTCCAGAGTTTGATAAAGGCTTCCTGTGCTTTATCTGAAGGACCAAGCAACTCACCATATTTATAATATAGAAAATCATTTAAATCTTGTATATATTTGTTGTAAATAACAGAAAACAGCTTTTCATCACAAATACTATCGTTTAAATTTATTTTCACCAGCTATTAATAGTTTAATACAAAATAACAAAATTTAAATATATGAAAGGGTAACTTTGTGGTAATAGTTTGTTTTAATAATATGAACTCGTTTAAACTTTTTGTGTTTAACCGAAAATGAGATGAAATTTGTTCAGATAAGGCACTTTTTGCAGTACATAGCAGCGATACGTATAAGAAAAGTAACGAAATATGAACCAATTTCAACCGTTTTTTAGGGAATAGAAAAAGTTTAAACGAGTTCTATAGATAATACTTTAAAAAAATGAAAATGTTGTTCTTAAAAAGATTTTTTTTAGCAGCGATGATTTTAACAGTTGTATTAAATTCTTGTCAAGATAGCATACCAGAGACTATAGAATCGGAAGAAGAAGCACAGCTTAAACCCAACACCAATCTTGTGAGTTTAATAACCCGTACTACATTAAAAGATGGGTCGAAGGATAACATCATAGATCAAGCCAATTGCATTACTATAGTTTTGCCTGTAACTATTATCGTGAATAATGTTGAAATTTTAATCAGTAATGAAAATGACTATCAGTTGATTGAAAATGCAATAGAAGAATTCTCGAATGATGATGACACTTTGGAGATTGTGTTTCCGATAGAAATTATTTTAACTGATTTCACTCAAGTAACTATAGAAAATCAAGATGTCTTTGACGATTTTATTTCAGAGTGTGTAGGAGAGAATGAATCTGATGATGACATTGAATGTATTGATTTTAATTATCCTTTAGAATTTGAAGTCATTGCTTCTAATGCTGCAATTCCTAACACAATATATATAGCAAACGATAAGGAGCTCTTTGAACTCATTGAAAATCTTGATAATTTTGAAACAGTGAATTTTAATTTCCCTGTTTTTCTTGTGACATTTGAAGGAACTGAGATTGTTGTAAATAGCATAGAATTATTAGAGGAGAATTTAGAAAACGCTATAAATGATTGTGACGAAGATGATGACTATGATTTTAATGATGATGATGACATAATATTATCTGGATTTCTTACAGATGGGAATTGGACAATTGTTGAATTTGCGTTTGCTGATGAAGATTTTACAGAAGATTATGAGGCTTATATTTTCAATTTTGATGATAACACGAATATGAGTGCAAATAATGGTGTACAGTTAGTTTCTGGAAATTGGTCAATAGATAATAATGACCCCAATAACTTATTGGTTGTTTTGAATTTTGGAGTTACTGCTCCATTTAATGTTCTGAACGAGAATTGGTATATAACAGAAAGCGAAGTGGATAGATTGGCATTAACAATAGGTAGTGAAACAAATGGAGATTTAAAAATACTTGTTTTTGAAAAACTATAATTTATGCACAAACTAAATCATGCCTTTTGGCCAATGTATGGTTTAGATTTATCTGATGAAGTTCTCAAAAAGGTGTATTATAAAAATGCCTTACGAATCGTTCCATGATTGGATAAGAGCTTGTTTCCTAATTAATAGTTTAACATAATTATTTATATTTGTTAGCAATTTTATTATTATTTATTTAAATGAAGCAAGGCTATTTTCTGATTTTAATGATAGTTTTACTATCTGTCTTTAATACTTTTATAAGTAGTGCACAAATAAAAAAAGAGAAATTAAAATTTGGATTTGCTCTTGGTTATGGAACAGAAAATACTTATCC
>CAYRVY010000459.1:0-2199 GCA_964427695.1 uncultured Flavobacteriaceae bacterium | reverse complement strand
CTATGAAAGGTGGCAATTGGGTGGTCAGTCAGTCGTTATTTAGAACATAGCCTATATCTTTAAAGTATTTCTTAACATGTTTTGAATTTCTTTTTTAAGACTATCAGGCGACAATACTTTTGCCTGATCTGCCATTTTTAAAATTTGAGTTTTAAATTCATAATTTGGAATCAACAAATACTTAACTATATGTTGTCCTTTATTATTTTTCGGTTGTATAACTTGAGAAGAATGTAGTGGTAAACTTTCCAAGTATTTAATGTGAACATCATTCACAACTAGTCCAATCTCAATAGGTTCAGTGTTTTTAATGTGCAACCCAATAATGTCATCAAATCTTTTAAGTTGGTTTTTATACTTTTGTTTATTCAATTTAGAAAAGCCTTTTATAGATATGTCGGAGATTCTATCAATTCCAAACGTTCTAATTTCTGACATATTTTCAGGAAGTCCAATAACATACCATCTGTTTTCATATTCTTTTAATAAGAAAGGTGTGATCTGATACTTTTTAAAAGTTTTTTGTTCAAAGTTTTCATGGGTAAAACTGATTTTTCGATTTTGAGTAATTGCCAGTAAAACAGTTCTAATATGTTCAATACCTTTGAATGATTTCGAATCATCAAACGAAACATATTCTAAAATCTTGTTACTGTCTCTTAAACTACTACTGAATATATCTGCAATGGTAACGATTTCTAAGAACTTAAAAAAAGAATTTACCCTTACACTTTTGTCTTCATCAATATAATAACCATCCTCATTTTTATTATAAGATATTTCTAATCCAAAGTCTGTCCGTATTCGTTCTAAGTCACGTTCTAAAGTTCTTGAAGAGATATCGAAATCCTTTTCTCTTAAAAAATCAAGAATTATTTTTTTAGAAGGAAAATTGTAATCATATACAAATTGAATTAAGTACTGTATTCTTCTCGATATATAATGCGTAGCCATAACAATGCTTTTATTTAGAATATAAAGATAATTATTTAACCGTCATTAATTGGCGATGTTCTAAATTAGTTTTACAAAATAAAATAAAGGTCATGAATAATAGGACAGATTCCCAATTGTTGTTTTCATCCATTGAATCATATAAAATTAAATCTTCTTTTATTTTTTTGAATTTAACAATTACAGAAAAAAATTCAGGATATGTATATGCAAAGAAATATTATAAAGTAAAATATCATAACGGAGAAGAACTTGTTTTTATGACTACTAACGAACCAGACAAGGATTATTCGGTCAGAGTTTTGGATGATAAATATACCTTAATTTTTGATTTTGATTATATGGTTGATGAGATTGAAAAATTGAGCATACTAACCTATTTTTTTGACTCTTCGTCCAATGTACTAAATGTACTACCTAAATACATTTACTACGATATTTCAGTAATACACGAAGAACTAAAACCAATGTTTTTAAATCATTTATCCAAAAACATTTCTGATTTCATAAATAAAGATTTTGATATGATTGAAAAGAAGCGACTCAAAAAATGGTTTGATTACTTAACAAAATAATATAAAGAAAAACATTAATTCGATAAATTATACAATAGATATGGTTACTCAAGAAGATAAAGAACAGATAATAAAGAAGCAAGAGATTTTAAAAAAAGCTCAAAATCAACTTAAAAAAGAATTTGTAGGCATCGACAATGTTATTGACCAAGTAATAGCTTCTTGTAGTTCCTGGTATCTAATGCCACAACTTCAAGATAAGCCAGTAATAGTGAACCTTTGGGGATTAACAGGTGTTGGTAAATCTTCGTTGGTAAATCGTTTAGTAGAATTGATAGATATGAATGAGAAATATTACCGCTTTGATTTAGGAAACAAAAAAAACTCCGATTGGAGTATAGATAGCAAATTAAGTGAGATTTATGAGAACGAAAATGGCTTTCCTATTGTCCTTGCTTTTGATGAATTTCAACATATAAAATCTATAGATGAAACTGGGAGAGAACTAGAAAATCAATCTCATCGAGTTATATGGGATATTTTGGATTCAGGTAAGTACATGGTTTCAAGATACACTCATTATCAGGATGAGTTATTTGAGTTAATTGGAAAATTAGAATATGTATTATTAAACCATGTCAAAGTTGAAAAGGGTTATGTGATTTCAAACAATAAGTTTTTTATGAAAAATATCATTAAAAACGATCGTCATCGCATTATTGATCAACCC
>CAYRVY010000458.1:0-2205 GCA_964427695.1 uncultured Flavobacteriaceae bacterium | reverse complement strand
TATTCAGATGAAGCTCCTGTATATAATCATTTAAAAAGACATTATACACATGATAGCGTTAAACACGCTCTAAATATTTATGTTGAGGGTAATGTTCATACTAATACAATAGAGAACTTTTGGAGTGTACTTAAGAGAGGTTTATATGGTATTTACCACCAAGTAAGCGAAAAACATTTAGAACGTTATTTAGATGAATTTTCAGCACGTTTTAATACTCGTTCTTTGACATCAAATGAGAGATTTGAAAAGTTTTTAAATGATAGTGAAAGTGTGTTGAGTTATAAAAGATTAACTAATAATTAACGTAAAAAAAACTCAAAGCTTTAGGTATTTGGTATTATTTTTGTACATTAACAAAATATTGTATCTTTGCAAACCTTTTTCTATGAAAGATAATATTGCAATAGTAATAAACTCATTACTTTACATTTTAGGTAAATTCGAGAATAATACCGCCGAATTTCACAAAACTTTTAAGATTCTCTATTTTGCTGATCAAAAGCATTTGGCTAAATATGGCAAATCTATAACTGGGGATGATTATGTCGCACTTGGATATGGTCCAGTTCCATCCTTGACTTATAGTATAGTGAAAGTTGCTAAAGGAGTTGATAAAACGAGTGATGAAGATATAAAAGAAGCTGCCAAATTAATCAATGTTGAAAAACATAAGATAATAGCAAATTCTAAAGTAGATTTAGATTGGTTGTCAAAGACAGACATCAAATGTCTTAATGAATCATTTAATGAGAATAAAGAGTTATCGTTTGGAGAATTAGCCGATAAATCACATGATTCAGCTTGGGATGAATCTAATCATTGGATGAATAAAATTGATATAGCTAAAGCTGGAGGTGCTGATGAATCAATTTTAAATTATATTTCTTCTAAAAACGAATTGAAAAACTTAAGATTTTTGTGAAATTAGGAGATTTTTTTTCAAAAAAGGAAAAAAAGTATCTTCTTTTACCAAAGGGATTAGTTATTGGTACAGTTATCAGAGCTTTTGTTGACTTTACTAATCCTCCTAAAGAAAAAAGGTTTATTGTTGTGGGATTTTATGATGATAAGGTCAACCTTGCAGTTGTATTGGTTAATACTGATGTAAACACATTAGTTAATTTTAACCAATTATTACAGTCACATCATATTAAGCTTGAATCAAAGGGTAGGGAATATTTAACACATGATTCTTATGTTGATTGTACTGAATTACATAAAATGGAAATTCAGCCAATTGAGGACAGTATAAATGCTAAACCTGAAATATGTATTGGAAGCCTTAATAAAGAAGATTTAGATTTGATAATGAAAAAATTAATCGATTCTGATTTTATTAAAGGAAAATATAAAAAGAAATGTGGCTTTTTTGATTATAAATTTACATCATGAACAAAAAAGAAACCCCAAAAGGAAACAAAAAAGAGAGAGCAAAAAAGTACGAAGAAAAGCTCTCAATAAACACTTCTTTAGACGATGTTCTAAAAGTGTCTGTTCCTAAACCAAAGGACAAAAAGAGCGAATAGTTCTCAATGTTAGTAGAATTGAGAGTGTATTTCGCAACGCTCATTGATAAGTAAGATTTTAATTTGATTGTTTACAATCGGCAGGATGCTCATTTTTTGAACTGCTGAATTAGTAACGGTTCAAACTTGAATTAATTAGCTTACATATTCAAAAAAAATCGCTTTTCATAGCGAAATGAAATCATTATTCTTTCTAGTGTAAACTTGTATATAGTTCCCCTCAAATATACAAAATATATTCGTTTACAAACGACTACAAACATTTACAAACGAATTTAAATGCTTAACAACCGAATACTATTTGGAAGCTGTTTCATATTTGCAGTGTCGAAACATAAGAACTCGATAGTATTAACTGTTTAACCAGCCTACCGCATGGCAGGCATTAAAAAATTAAAATTATGAACACACTTAGAAACAAAGTACAGTTGATTGGAAATTTAGGAAACGACCCAGAAATTATCAATCTTGAATCAGGAAAAAAATTAGCGAAATTTTCGATTGCTACAAACGAAAGCTATAAAAATGCTAATGGAGAAAAAGTAACAGACACGCAATGGCACAATGTTATTGCCTGGGGCAAAACTGCAGAGATTATTGAAAAATATGTAACCAAAGGGAAAGAGGTTGCTATAGAAGGCAAACTAACATCAAGAAGTTACGAAACTAAAGAAGG
>CAYRVY010000457.1:0-2205 GCA_964427695.1 uncultured Flavobacteriaceae bacterium | reverse complement strand
GACTGCACTGGAGTAAATTCTGTAAGTAAAGGATGTACCCCTGGGCAATGATAACATTCCTGATAATTCTGGAGAATAAGTTTCCAGTTACAATTCAATTCATATTTTATATGATGGGCTATTCTAAGTTCACTTATTTTCCAATCAGAAAATTTTCCGATGAGTGCTTTCATCTGGACTTCAAATGGCGTAGGGTTTTTGTCCAAATTTATAAATACAAAACCTTCCCATATGTGAACTTTGGCTTGATGAAGCGCGCATTCCTCTTTTTTAAATCCATGACCTTCTTTCATTAAAGGTGCACTTAATAATTTACCATCCAAACCATAGGTCCAAGCATGATAAGGGCATTGTATAGATTTCGATTTGAAAACTCCCGTCGGTTCCACACAAAGCTGTGTTCCTCTGTGCCTGCAAACATTAAAAAGAGCTCTGATTTCATCCGGCTTTTCTCTTACTAAAATAAGACTCTCGTCCGCTATCTGTATAAGTTTGTAATCGCCAACCGATGAAATTTCTTCTGTACGACAAGCATAAAGCCAAAATTTATAGAAAATTTTTTCTACTTCCTCTTCGTAGATTTCTTGACTGTGATAATATTTTCCAGGTAAGGTCCTTTTCCCATCAATTATAGGATAATCAATTCCTCTTTTTTTAAATTTCTCTTTAGCCATATCTATCACATTTTAGTTTGCAATCATCTAAAATTAGTGTTTTATCAAGAGTTTTTTTAGAATCATTTTCGCTCCTAAATATCCTGGCATACAGGTAATGCCTCCTCCTG
This sequence comes from uncultured Flavobacteriaceae bacterium, assembly GCA_964427695.1. GTDB lineage: Bacteria > Bacteroidota > Bacteroidia > Flavobacteriales > Flavobacteriaceae > PRS1. The sequence goes on along the minus strand of CAYRVY010000457.1, from coordinate 1,421 downwards.
GGTGTGAGCCACTACCGCAAAGATACAAACCAGAAACTGGAGTATTGTATCTTGAACAAGAAGGAATGGGACGCGTGATTAGTTGATCTACAAAATGCTCCCCATGATAAATATGGCCTTCAGTTAAGGTGTATCGTTCTTCAAAATCAACAGGCGAAATAACTTCCATACCAACAATGGCATTAGAAAGTCCCGGTGAATATATTTCAAGTTCCTTAAGGACATCCTCACCTAGTTTCTTTTTATTGTCTTCAGACCATCCTTCCTCAAAACTAAAAGGGATTTGATGAACCAATACCGAAATAACGCTGTGACCCTCTGGTGCCAAAGAGGAATTAGAGTTGGTAGGAATATGAATGTCTAGAAATGGTGCTCCTGTTACTTTCTTATACTTCACAGGATCAAACGCTTTTTCCATTTCATCAAAGGAATTTCCGGTTCTTGCATATTCAACAGTTTGACCATTTAATTTAACTGTTTTGTTTATAGCCAGATTAACCTTTGCAGTTGTTCCCCGGCTTCTTATTTTGTCAATCCAATAATCCAGTTCGTATTCAATTTCGAAATCATCAAACAAATTCAGAAATGTTTCTTTTGGCGTGCATGTAGCTGCAACTTTTTTAGCGTTGATTTCTTCACCTCTTCTTAATCTCACACCTCTAATCGCTCCTTTAGCATCTAACACTATTCTTTCTACTTCAGCATTGGTTTTAATATCAACACCTGCTTGCTCTGCTGCCTTTTGCAATGCCATTATAAGAGCCTGTGGGCCACCTTTAATATTGCTTCTGGAAGCGCATTCCCAAAGCATCAAATTAATAGTAGAATATGCTGACCAAGGACCAGCATAAGACCCATATAACGCTGGCGCAGCTAAGCCGGCTTTTAAAAAATCCGTTTCAAATTTTTCATTCAAAAAATCTGCCAGACACATTGGAGCTACCTTGAGTAATTCCATCATGGTTTTATTTCCCAACCCTTTAAGTGTCATTCCCTTCTTTGCTAGAACAACTAAACTTGCCATCGTCAAATTTTTAATATCAACATTTGGAGGTGGATTGTCCATTAAATCGTTAATAATCTTACTAATCTTTTTAAGAAACTGTTGGTATTCTTTGTACGATTCGGCATCTTTACTTGAAAATTTGCTAATTGTTCTAGCAGTTGCATTAACATTCGGTTGGATAGTAGCGCTTTGGCCATCTTTGGACAGAATTGTAACATCTGCACGTTTATTATCAATCACCAATCCATGTTTTTCAAGTTGAAGACTTTTAACTACTTCTAATCGGACGCCGCTTGTGTCATGCAGCAATCCTGTTGTTGAATAGCCAGGGTAAAACTCTTCTCCAGCTGCAATTCCACCGAGTATATTTCTTTTCTCTACAACAAGGACTTTCTTTCCTTCTTTTGCAAGAATG
>CAYRVY010000456.1:0-2212 GCA_964427695.1 uncultured Flavobacteriaceae bacterium | reverse complement strand
AAGGTTTAAAAGGACAAACCGTACCTTTTATGAGTGATGAGTATATTGAAACGGTAAGCAATAGATACATTGAACTCTACGAGAACATTACTGGAGAGCCCTTTGCAAAAGCAGATGTCACTAACATACAAGAGCGTATAGAAGCTAATGTATTGGAGTATTTGAAGTAAATAAGCATTTTTTTTGAAGTGACGCTTTTCGGTTTGTGTAAGATTAGTTATAGAAAATCAGTTAGGATTTTCCGTTGAAGAGTAAAGTTAATTAATTCCGAAGAATTTTCGTTAAAGAAATTTAGAGTAATTAATTATACACGCCCTAAGTTTGCTACTGGCGAGATCAAAAACTAATACTTATCTCGACAACAGTTGCCATAAACACTGAAAATAACTTTATGACCATATTCATCAACAACTTTATTAGAATAATTTCTATCTACATCTTGTAATTCACTTCCGTTTTCTGACACAAATTTTCCACACTTATAACAAACATATACTTTCTCTTTATAAACTCTATTTTTTAAGTCTTCAATACTCTTACGTCTAATAATCTCTTTTTCTTCATCCTCATCATAAAAATTTTTATTGATTTCTTCTGAAATTGTATACAGGTTCACACACTTTTGAATATAAGCTCTGAACACATTAGCTTCCATTTTATTATGTCTTCCGTCATATGTGGAAGAAGCTAAGTTATAAGGAGAGCGTTTACTAAAGAATACAAAGCTACCTCTAAACCATCTTGTAACTTGTCTAGAAAAAGTTGTAATTGGATATGAATCTTTATGATTTGATTTATGTTCCAAAATATAAAATGGGAAATATCTTCCTGGTAATAATTCGCTCAGTTCTTCATGGTCATTTGTTTTATCTTGATGGTTAGTTTCCTTTTCATACTCATTGAGAACAATAGGGTCTAACTCTTGAAGGTCAATTCGAAAATAATTCCATTCAGGAGATTCCTCAAAAGACTCAAAAAATAAAGCCTTTGGTTTGATAATATCAATTAAACCTTTAAAATCTAGCTCTAAGCAATCTTTTTCATGAGAAATTCTAACTTTAATTAAGTCTAATCCGCCTCCATTTGGAAAGAAAGCATGATTAAGATTTTCATATGTACATATTATATTGAGTATTTTTTTTATGTCCTTTAAATTATCCCATGAACAACTTTTAGGAGGAGCAAGTAAAAATAATTTTTGTTGTATTGAATTCCATTGATGTAATATTTTTAGATGATAATTTTTCTCTAATTTAATCCACTCTTTAAGTGAGTAAACAAAATCATTACTATTGGGTCTTTTTTCAGGTTCATTGTCCGTACAATCCTCAATTAATTTCTCAATAGGTAATGTATATTCATTAATGCAATATTTGTTTAGTGAAAGGATTGATTCTGATTTATACTGTCCATCAAAACCTTTTTCTTGACCAGTTATAATTATCCATAAAGTTTTAGCGATTGAGTAAATATCAGCTTTTAATCCATTTGAAATTGAAGATTCTCTACGCATTTCAGGAGCCATTGTCCATTTAGGACCAATTGGTTCATTCTTTAGTGAAATGTTTTTTTTATTTGGATAATGAACTAATCCAAAATCAGCTATTACTGGTTCATTGTTTAAAATTAAAATATTTGCAGGTTTTAAATCCCTGTGTGATACTTCTTGACGGTGAAGTAAATTTAAAGTCTCACCAATTTTAATAAATGTTTGTATTTTTTGTTTTAATGAAGAATATTTAAGTTTTTCCGTTAAGGATTCAGCAATTGGCATTACATAAAATGGAATGTTGTTTTTCAAACTTTCAGGTAAAAATTTAGCAGTAATTGGGATTAAACCTGTTAAATTCGAATTCTTCTCAAGAATCTTTATTTCATCAATAAACCTAGAATAAGCTTTGGGCTTGATTTTTTTTAGAATCTTTATAGCTTGAATTTCATCTTTGAGATTAATTGCTTTCCAAACCTCTCCATTTCCACCACCACCTAAGTATTCAAGTAATTTCCATTCTCCAAATTTTTGATTTTTTTTGAAAAATTTTCTCATTAGTAAATGATAGAGTTATTAGGCTTGCAGCTAACGAGTTGGTATATTCAGTTTTAATACTGAAACAAGTTTAGCATAAATTGATTATATCAAACGATACCTGCCTGTCGGCAGCTACGGTGTACCCACATCTTTGATTAGTTTAGTTCCTTCTATTATGTACGA
>CAYRVY010000455.1:0-2229 GCA_964427695.1 uncultured Flavobacteriaceae bacterium | reverse complement strand
TGGTTTTAACTATTTTTGGAATAAATCAAAAAAATGCACTTAACACTATTACAAGACATTATAATTCTACTGGGTTTTTCAGTTATTGTTGTTTTTATTTTACAACGTTTTAAAATACCTTCTATTTTAGGGTTCTTAATTACAGGTGTACTCATCGGACCTTTTGGTTTTAGTCTAATAGGTGCTGCTAGTGAAATCGAAATTATAGCCGAGATAGGTGTTATTCTTTTGCTATTTGTTATTGGTATGGAGCTCTCCCTAAAACAGTTAGTAACAATGCGAAAAACGGTACTTATAGGTGGATTTATTCAAGTAGGTGTTTCTGTTTTATTAGCTAGTTCTATTTATCGGTATTTAGGTGTTCCTTGGGCAGAATCTGTTTTTATAGGCTTTCTTTTTTCTCTTTCAAGTACTGCTATAGTTTTAAAAATATTACAAGATAGAAATGAAATATCCGAACCACATGGTAGAAACACACTTGGTATTCTTATTTTTCAAGATATAATTGTAGTACCTATGATGCTTGTTACACCAATAATGGCTGGGCAAGGTGAGAATATTGGAGAAGAAATATTAGCATTGTTGATTAAGTCTGCTTTAGTAATTGTTTTTACTTATGTGAGCGCACGATATATTGTTCCTCGTATTTTACTTCTCGTGGTTAGAACTAAAAATAAAGAATTGTTTTTATTAACAACAATAAGCTTATGTTTTACTGTAACATTTCTTACTTATGAAGCAGGTTTATCACTTGCATTGGGTGCTTTTATTGCAGGTTTAATTATTTCAGAATCTGAATACAGTCATCAAGCAACAGGTACTATCATTCCCTTTAAAGTATTGTTTACCAGTATCTTTTTTATATCCATTGGTATGTTATTAGATCTTGGATTTTTTTGGAAAAATGCAGTGGTTATTTTGGCTTTGGTAGTGTTTGTTTTTGTTACAAAAGCACTCATCGCTTCTATTGCAGTAGCCGTGTTAAAATACCCTCCACGAACTGTAATTCTCACAGGATTGGCATTATTTCAAATAGGAGAGTTCTCTTTTATTCTTTCAAAAGTAGGAATCAAATACGATTTACTATCTTTTGAAACCAATCAATATTTTCTTTCTATATCTATTGTTTCTATGTTTTTAACACCTATTGTAATACAGTACTCCGATAAAATAACCTCTTTGATACTCCGCATTTTTTGGGGTAAAAAACAAATGCATTCATTATCTAAATTAACAGCAGATAACAAAGGTATGAGTAAAATAGAAAATCATTTAGTCATTATTGGGTATGGTGTTAATGGTACAAACTTGGTTAGAGTTGCAAAACATACTAATATTCCTTATGTAGCTATTGAATCTGATGCTGATATTGTAAGAAGAGAAAAAAAGAACGGAATAAACATTATTTTTGGAGATGCAACCGAAGAGCACATATTAAATATGGCTTGTATAGAAAATGCAAGAATTGTTGTAATTGCGGTATCAGATTCTAAAACTACAAAACATATTATTTCGTGTATTAGAATCATTTCGCAATCTGTTTACTTGATTATTAGAACACAATATATAGAACGAATAGATGATTATATTGAAATTGGTGCAGACGAAGTAGTATCAGAAAAATTTGAAACTTCTATCGAAATATTTTCTCGCGTTTTACATAATTATCTAATCCCTATTCATAGGTTAGACAACCTTATTAATACAATTAGAGCCGATAACTACAAATCTCTGCAAACTGATAAAAAATTATCTACACTAATGAGCAGAGCTCAATTACCTGATTTTAATATAGTAAGCGTTCGTCTTTTAGCTGATAGTGGCAGTATAGTAGGTAAGACCATCATTGAGGCAAATATTAGAAAAATATTTGGTGTAAGTGTTTTAGCTATTTTAAGAAACGAGCAAATGATTAACACAATAAGCCCAGGAGAAAGGTTGATTCAGAATGATACTGTATTTATTAGTGGTGATAAAGAACATATAGAACAGTTTTACAAAGCAGTGACATAGAAAAAAAGCTGACTTATAAATAATACTGTATTAAGTTGATTTTCTGGATAATAAGTAGTATCTTACTCACATTACAAACCCAAATATAGCCTTTTATGTTTAGCACATTATTATCATCAACAATTTTCACTCTATTTTTAATTGAACAAATTAGCATTATTACTATTTTGATAATAATAGGGTTTATCTTTCTTGTATTAATGCTTTTTAGAGTTA
>CAYRVY010000454.1:0-2230 GCA_964427695.1 uncultured Flavobacteriaceae bacterium | reverse complement strand
GCTTTTTTAGAATGGGAAGAAGTGTATCGAGATAATTTTTATGGCACATTAAACTCTGAGGTTGAGCGTATTTGGGCAATGGGAAAACATGTAATTTTTGATATTGATGTTTCTGGTGGATTGCGAATAAAAAGAAAATTTCCAGAGCAAACATTAGCAATTTTTGTGAAACCACCAAGTATCGACGAACTCAAAATTAGACTCAAAAAACGGCAAACAGAAAGCATCGATAAAATTAATATGCGAGTTGCAAAAGCTTCAGCCGAATTAGCGACAGCTCCTCTTTTTGATTGCGTTATCGTCAATAGCGATTTAGAAGATGCTCTAAAAGAATCCTACGCTGTGGTTGATGCATTTTTAAGTGGCAAAAAATCAAAAAAGTAATAATGAAAATCGGTCTTTACTTTGGTACTTTTAATCCTATTCATGTTGGACATTTAATTATTGCCAACCATTTGGTCGAACATAGCGATTTAAACCAAGTTTGGTTTGTAGTTACACCTCACAGCCCTTTTAAAAAGAAAAGTACGTTGTTAGAAGATAATCATCGTTATCAAATGGTTGACAGAGCTACCGAAGATTATCCTAAACTACGCGCAAATGATATTGAGTTTAAATTATCGCAACCCAATTATACCATAAATACATTAACATATCTTGAAGAAAAATATCCCGATTATGAGTTTTGTTTAATAATGGGAAAAGACAATTTAAACAGTTTTCATAAATGGAAAAACTACGAACGTATTTTAGAACGTCACGACATTTATGTTTATCCAAGAATTTCTAATAGAAACATAGAGCCTAAATTTGAAGACCATAAAAAGATACATTTTATTAATGCTCCTATTATGGAACTATCTTCAACATTTATTCGAAATGCCATTAAAGAAGGTAAAGATATACGACCAATGTTACCCGAAAATGTATGGCAATACATGGATGAAATGAATTTTTATAAGTAGTAAGACTTCATTGATTTAGTAGTATTAAAACGCTATATTCGTTTAATTGTTGATAAAAAGAATTGAAACTCACTGGAAATCTAAAGCATTTATAAAATGAAACTACCTGAAAAAACAATCAAAATTCTATTGGTCATCTTTTTAGGGAGTTTATTGGCTTGTAATGATAATCAAAACCCAAAGGCAATCCCAGAATCTAATACAACTGAAATTATTATATACAGAAATATTGAATTTGAATCACAAAGAGCTACACTTAGAGGTAGGCTATATTTACCTGATAACAAATCGGGAAAAAGTCCTGTTATAATAATGGCTCACGGATTTACAACTACAATCAACGGAATGACAGCCGATAAATATGCTGAGCGATTTAGAGAATCAGGTTTTGCTGTTGCTCTTTACGATCATAGAAATTTAGGAATAAGTGATGGCGAACCACGTCAAGAAATAAATTTCTGGATACAATCTAGAGGCTATATCGATGCAATCGATTTTGTATCATCACAACCAGAGATTGATGCTGCAAAAATTGCAGTTTGGGGAGCAAGTTTGAGCTCACGCGAGGCATTTCTAGCTGGAACTACTGACGATAGAGTTAAAGCTGTTATTGCTATGATTCCTGCTTTTGGTGAAGAAATTCCTAAAGAAGATAAAGATGGAAGTTTATACGCTTTTGCAAAAGAAACTCTTTTAAGTGACGATATAATGAGTTTGCCACATACGACGACTAAACAAATGCCTATTGTTTCAACAGACCAAAAAGGAACACCTTCTGCATTAACAAATTTAACTGCATATAATTGGTTTATTGAATATGGTGGTCGGTTTGGCACCAATTGGAAAAATGTAGTTTCATTTTCTAGAATAGAAGTTCCTGATGATTTCAACCTTGGTCAATTTGCGGTTCATTTAAAGGCTCCAATTCTTATGGTTGTTGCTACGAATGATGAAATGAATGGCGCAAACCCTAAAGTGACTCAATATGTATTTAATACCATCACACAACCAAAAGAATGGGTAGATATAGATGGTGGACATTTCGGGCTATTATATTATCCAAGTTCCCTATTTGACAAATCAAGTAACGCCCAAGTTGATTTTCTTATGAAACATTTAAAATAAGAATAGCATGTTACAACAAAATATAAAAGGCATTAAAACGACTTTTATACAGACCGCTAAACGAAACTCAAAAAAAGCCTGCTCTGTAGACTTCAACTATGGAACTATCTTCAACATTTATTCGTAAATCTGTTAAAGAA
>CAYRVY010000453.1:0-2234 GCA_964427695.1 uncultured Flavobacteriaceae bacterium | reverse complement strand
TGCATTTTGAGATTTTTTCTTTATCAATGTGAGCTGCTGACCAACACTGTCATGTAGTTCTTTTGCAATACGAGTGCGCTCATTTTCTTGTGCATTTAACAGGTTATGAGAAAATTGTTGTTGTAATTTTTGTTTTTGTTTATGTTTTTTTCTAGAGTGTACAACCAACACAAACCCAAAAAGGGCAAATAGTCCAATGGTTCCAAAAGCTATATATTGATTTTTAACTATATTTTTTTCATTCAGTAAAGAGATATCACTTTCCTGTGCTTTTATTATAAGGTCTCGTTTTTCCGTTTCGTAAATAGTTTGATAGTATGAGAGTGCTTTCGTTTTTTGAGCATTTGTAATAGAATCTTTTATTACACTATATTTTTTAAAATGATAGAATGCTTTCTTTTCATTTCCAAGCTTTGTATACACATCAGCTAAGAACTTTTCTGATTGTTGAAGGCGGTCATAACGAGTTCTTTCCTTTAATAGGTTTGAATGTTCCTTACTATATTTAAGGGCTTTGTTATATTTTTTTTTAGCAAATGCAAAATGCATTAATGCTTCATAATATAAATGTTTTGATATGCCTTCAGTATTTTGTTTGGGATTACTTTCAATTTCTTTTAAATAATTTGTAGCTTTTTGCAGATTATTTACCTTCGAATATGCTTGCACCAAACTTGATAGAATCCATGGCTCTTGAATTCTGAAACGGTTTGATTTTCTGGTATTAATCAATGCTAATTCTAAATATTTAATTCTCTCTACTTGATTTCCTTTTGTTTTTTCATCCAATGAAGCATTAAAATAAAGCGTAGATAACTGATAATAATTTTTTGTTTTAATAGCCCATTTCATGGCTTCATTACGTTCAGATTTCGCTTCTTCAAAGAATTCATTTTGACTGTATAAAATAGATAATGAGTTTTTTATATTGGAAATAAAGACAGTATCCTTTAATTGTTGGAATATAACAATAGCTTTTTGCAGTATAATTGAACTTTTTGCAAAAGCACCAGATTCACTATAATTAGTGCCTATGTACCAATTTAGCAATCCTTCAATGTGTAAATTATTAGCTTTTTGAGCAAAGTCTAAAGCTTTATTATAGTAATTTGTGGATGTTTTATAGTCTTTAATATAATAATAGCAATCACCACCATTTTGATAAAATCGAGCCAGTATATTATTATCATTTAATTGTTCTGCATTTGGGAGAAAGTCGATAAAGATTTTAAGAGCAATTTCTGGCTTTGCCAGTATATTATTGGTGTAATCAATTCTGTCAGACGTATGTGAAGTAGCCATTTTTATATCGTCTAGTCCTAAAGCTAAAGTAATGGTTTGTTGGACAATGGAGTCGTATTGTAATTCTATACGGAATTTAGTAAGCTTTGTTAGACTGTCTAACCATTTCAGTTGTTCGTTTTTTGTCGAATGTTCAATTTTAGTCTTTAAGCTGTTAATGGATTCATGAATTGTATCTTTTTGAGCGATAAGAGTATTACAAAATAAAAGAAGAATCAATACTATAACTTGTTTCATATATCTTAAAATTATGCTTTAAATAGAGTAGTCTCAAATTCTCAAAACACAATAAGACAACACTATAGTATGGATTAAAGATACTAATTATATTTTATAACAATTTTAAATATGTAGTAAAGGCCTTATTGGTAGATTCAACCAGCTAGTGTAATACTTCCTTTAAAAAATGTATTCTAAAAGTTTCATTTACTAGAGCTAATTAAATCGAAGCATGAGATTGGTCGAAAGGCAAATTTCGTTTAAGATTCATGAATACCTATTTAATAAAATAGATAACAATGAACAAATGACTAACGATAACTATCGGGATGAGAGTGGTAACATCGAGGTAAGAGATGCACGAATTCCTAATTAACAAATAAACAAGTAGTGAATAAATGTGTGTGGAATGGTTTGATTAACTAAAGTGCATTACCTATGGAGTATCTATTAGTCTAATGTAATATTGCATAAGTTTTTATTAAATAAAGTATAGTTTATATTATAAAAGAATACAATAACAAGCTCCAACCTAAAATTAATAGTAAACCTCCTATAGGAGTTACAGGTACAATAAATTTTATTTTCTTTCCTTTTGCTGAGCTAATCACAATAGCATAGATGCTAAACGAAAACAAAAAAGTTCCGATAATAAAACAAAGCTATATTCTATGATATAACTGATATAGGTAGTATATTTGTATAAAACAAGA
>CAYRVY010000452.1:0-2240 GCA_964427695.1 uncultured Flavobacteriaceae bacterium | reverse complement strand
GCAAGTGTTTCTTGTACGTTATGGTCTGTAATTAAAATACCAATGTTCTTTTTTGTAAGTTTTGCGACTATACGTTGTATGTCTTCAACAGCAACAGGGTCAACACCAGCAAAAGGTTCGTCTAATAAAATAAAATTTGGATTTGTAGCTAAAGCACGAGCAATTTCGGTTCTTCTTCGTTCGCCACCAGAAAGTAAATCGCCTCTGTTTTTACGAATATGACTTAAACCAAATTCATCTATAAGAGATTCCATTTTATCGATTTGCGCATTTTTACTCAATTTAGTCATTTGTAAAACGCTCAATATATTGTCTTCCACACTTAGTTTTCTAAATACAGAAGCTTCTTGTGCAAGATATCCAATACCGTTTTGAGCACGTTTATACATTGGATATTTAGTGATTTCGGTGTTATCAAGAAAAATTCTTCCACCATTTGGTTTAATAAGACCAACAATCATATAAAAACAGGTGGTTTTTCCTGCACCATTTGGACCAAGAAGACCAACAATTTCACCTTGATTTACTTCCAGTGATACATCTTTCACCACTTTACGTCCACTATAGGACTTCATTAAATTATCAGCTTTTAAAATCATATTTGCAATAACGTAATTTTTAATTAATTATTGGCTTCTAATATATCTCAATATTAGTAAACAAAATGTATGCGTGTAATAACAATAGTGCTATATTAAAAATACTTTTTTCTTTATTATTATGGACAATAATCTTATTGCTCATTTTTTAACTAAATTTATTTACTAGATTTGGCAAGTTGTTTTTCCTTTCTTTTTTGATTTCTTATCACTACTTTAGAAATATAGATACTTACTTGATACAATATTAATATTGGTATGGCTACAATAATTTGACTCGCTACATCTGGAGGTGTAATTATAGCAGATAATATTAATACAAAAACTAAAGCATATTTGCGGTATTTTTTTAAAAACTCTGGTGTTACCAACCCTATTTTAGTTAAAAAATAAATAATAATGGGTAGTTCAAAGATTAAACCAGATGCCAAAACAGAAGCCCTTACTAAGCCTATATAAGAACCTATATCAATTTGATTATCGACAACTTCCGAAATATTATAATTGGCCAAAAAATTGATAGATAAAGGACAAACTATATAATAGCCAAACAATACACCTAGAAAAAATAAAAATGATGAAATGATTATAAACCCACGTGAATGTTTACGCTCATTTTTGTGTAGTCCAGGACTGATAAATTTCCAAAATTGGTAAATTACATATGGAAATGAAATGATAAATCCAGCCATAATAGATGTCCATATATCTGCCGAAAATTGTCCAGCCATAGTCCGGCTTTGGATAATCATTGGTAACGAATCACCACAAAAACTGGTTTCTAAGTTAATAAAAGTGGCAGCTTTACATAAAAAAGAGTAGGTTGGAAAACTCATTTTTAAAGGACCAAAAATAATAACATCGAAAATAAATCTGCTAAATACAAATGCTACACTTCCAGTAATTAGAATTGCTAATGTTGATCTTATAAGATGCCATCTTAAATCTTCAAGATGGTCAAGAAAAGACATTTCATTTATGATTTTTTTTGTCATTATAAAATGCCCTCTTTTATTAAATCATGTAAATGTACAACACCAGCATAATGACCATTTTCCTCGACAAGTAATTGAGATATGCCATATTTTTCCATAAGTTCCATGGCATCAACAGCCATAGCATTTGCTTCAATTGTTTTGGGTTTGGCACTCATAATATCTTTAGCAGTAAGATTTGTAAAATCATCAGTTTTGCTTAACATACGACGTAAATCGCCATCTGTAATAATACCTATAATAGTGCCATTATCTACTACAGCTGTTACACCAAGCATTTTTTCAGAAATTTCTATAATTACTTGTTTAATATTAGTGTCTAAAGACACTTTTGGTTTTTGGTTTACTGAAGATAAATTATAAACTCTTAAATATAATTTTTTTCCTAAAGCTCCTCCTGGATGATATTTTGCAAAATCATGACTTGAAAAACCACGTAATTCTAATAAACAAACTGCTAAAGCATCGCCAATAACTAATTGTGCAGTTGTGCTGGTAGCATGAGCCAAATTATTTGGACATGCTTCTTTCTCTACAAAAGTATTTAAAACATAATCTGCTTCCAAACCAAGAAACGAATCTTTTTTTCCAGTAATAGCAATTATTTTATTAGGTGCATTTTTTATGAGTGGTATTAAAACTTTAA
>CAYRVY010000451.1:0-2247 GCA_964427695.1 uncultured Flavobacteriaceae bacterium | reverse complement strand
CGAAGCATTGCTATATCATCTTCAGAACGTCCATCATTTGCGATTTGCGCTGCATATTGATAATAATTTCGTGCTTGTCCTAACATATCCAAAGAGATATTTGTACAAGCAATATCTGTTTCTAAACTTGGTCCATGACCACATAGTTCTCCGAGACGTTGCCCCAAAATGAGTGAGTTGTCTGCTATACCGAGAGTGTATTTGTATAAAAACCCACTCTGTCTTTCAGACATTTGACTCAATAAATCTATTTTATTTTGATTCGTCGAATCTTCGATTTCTCCCAAAGGGAGAGAATTTGTATTTGATGTATTATTAATCATACCTTTACTTTTGTGAGATTCTTGCTTTCGCAGGAATGTGTTACATATGTTTTATCTCGTCTGGTAAATCATAAAATGTTGGATGACGATATACTTTATCTTGAGCTGGTTCGAATAGTTCTCCATTATTATCTGGATTAGTTGCTGTAATATGTTTAGATTCTACAACCCAAATACTCACACCTTCATTTCGTCGCGTATAGACATCTCGTGCATTTTCGAGAGCCATTTCTGCATCTGCTGCATGAAGGCTACCAAAATGACGATGTTCTAATCCGTTTTTACTTCTTACAAATACTTCCCAAAGTGGCCAGTTTTTTTTCATAACTATTGCCTGCGAAAGCAGGTATCTTTTAATTAATATTTTATCCTGTGAAAACAGGAATTTCATCTTATCTTCTTATAATTTAGATTCCAATTGACACTTAAATCTGTCCAACTTGGATTCATTTCTTCTATTAATTCAATTTTCCAATCTCTTTTCCACTTTTTGAATTGTCTTTCTCTTTTCTCGGCATCTGCTCCATTCTTAAACTCTTCAAAATAAATTAGCTTACCACAATTATACTTTGCTGTGAAAGATTTTGGATAAACCTTTAATTTATGTTCTTTTACTCTTTCTTCAATATTGTCTGTTACTCCTATGTAAATTACTCCATTGCGCTTATTTGTCATTATATAGACATACCAATGTTTCATTTTATCTACTAATAGACCTCTTTTTCCAAAGAGGTTTCTTGTTTTTCTGCATAAGCCATAGCTGCATCTCTAACCCATTGTCCATTTTCGTGTGCTGCTATTCTTGCTTTCATACGTTCTTTATTACAAGGTCCATATCCTTTTACTACTTGCCAAAATTCATCCCAATCTATTTCTCCCCAATCATATTGTTTTTTCTTTTTATTCCATTTTAAATCTGAATCAGGAATTTTAAGACCAATTAACTCGGCTTGAGGAACCGTTTGATCTATAAACTGTTGACGTAAATCATCGTTGGTTTTACGCTTCAATTTCCATTTCATAGATTGAGCAGTATGTGGAGACTCTGCGTCAGTCGGACCAAACATCATGAGCGATGGCCACCAAAAACGGTTTAAAGCATCTTGTGCCATATCCTTTTGCTCTTGTGTTCCTCTCATTAAAGTTACTAAAATTTCATAACCTTGGCGTTGGTGAAAGCTTTCTTCTTTACATATTCTAACCATAGCACGTGCATAAGGTCCATAGGATGCGCCACATAAGGCGACTTGATTTATAATTGCTGCTCCATCAACCAACCATCCAATAGCTCCCATATCTGCCCAAGAAATAGCTGGGTAATTAAAAATACTTGAATATTTAGCTTTACCTGTATGTAATTGATCTAATAACTCGTCTCTTGTGATACCAAGTGTTTCTGTTGCACTATACAAATATAATCCATGTCCTCCTTCATCTTGTACTTTAGCCAATAGAGCTACTTTGCGTCGTAATGAAGGTGCTCTTGTTATCCAATTGCCTTCTGGTAGCATCCCAATAATTTCTGAATGCGCATGTTGGGACATTTGCCTTATATGTGTCTGCCTGTATTTTTCTGGCATCCAGTCTTTAGGTTCAATTTTTTCGTCGCGTGCAATTCGTGCTTCAAATTGAGTTTCTAATTTTTTTATTTGTTCTTTGCTCATCTTTTTTCTTTTTTCAAGGCAGTAAACTGCCTTGGAGTAATACCTGTTTAACTATAAAACGAGCCGTATAAATCGCTTCTTTTTCACTTATAATTTGTTAATAAAAGAAACCAGAAACTAAGCTATGCTTTATTTTTTTTGCCTTTATTAAGCAAAAAATAATTACTCACGCCTTTTCTATTTTTTAAATAGGAGTTCGTGATGTGCTTCGCAGTTCAATTTATTTATGACTAATTTTATAATTGAATTGGTATAATATT
>CAYRVY010000450.1:0-2253 GCA_964427695.1 uncultured Flavobacteriaceae bacterium | reverse complement strand
ATTCTTCAGCTTTATTTTTACTCATTAATACTAATGCAGCTGCTCCATCATTAATAGTTGAAGAATTAGCAGCAGTTACAGTACCATCTTTAGAGAAAGCAGCTCTTAATGTCGGGATTTTATCTAATTTTACATTAGTATATTCTTCATCTTTGCTAACTAAAACAGGCTCTCCACGACCTTGAGGTACTTCTACAGGAACGACTTCATTATCAAATTTTCTTGAGTCCCATGCAGCAGCAGAACGCTTATAGGATTGTATAGCAAAATTATCTTGGTCTTCTCTTGAAAAATTGTGTTCTTCTGCACATAAATCTGCACAAACACCCATTGCATTTCCATCATAAACATCAACCAATCCGTCTCTTTGCATACCATCTATTAGAGTAGCTGGACCAAATTTTGTTGTAGATCGAGCATGATAATAATGAGGAGTCAAACTCATATTTTCCATTCCGCCAGCAACAATAATATCTGTATCTCCCAAAGCAATAGATTGTGCAGCCTGCATTACAGCTTTCATTCCTGACGCGCAAACTTTATTTATTGTAGTACAAGGAACTGTATCTGGTATCCCAGCATAAATTGTAGCTTGTCTTGCCGGAGCTTGTCCAGTTCCTGCCTGAACAACATTTCCCATTAAAACTTCTTCTACCAATTCTGGATTTAGATTGATTTTTTCTAATGCACCTTTAATAGCAATAGCACCTAATTTTGGAGCAGGAATAGTAGATAATGAACCCAAAAAACTACCAATAGGTGTTCTTGCTACAGAAACGATTACAACCTCTTTATTCATCTTTTATAAAATTTAATTTTATAGATTGTAAAATTAATTAAAATTTAGAAGAAAAAGTACAAGATTATACTATTAAAGTTAATGAGTTTCGCTCTAATTTTTTTATTATTTTTGAAAGTGTTATTATTAGACTAAAAGATGAAAGACTTTATTAATAAGCTATATAAAAATCACTCTTTAATTTATAAGGTGTTTTTGTATATAGCAACAACTTTTTTAGTAGTTTATTTATTTCCTAAAAGCGGAAAATTTAAATACAGTTTTGAAAATGGAAAACCATGGCAATCAGAAAACTTGTATGCTCCTTTTGATTTTGCAATTAAGAAAACTGATGAAGAATTAGAGTTTGAGCGAAAAACTATAATAGATAATGCTTCTCTTTATTTTGATGTAGATATGCAAAGAATTAAAGAAATCACTTCAAATTACGATTTACAATTCAAATTAGTGTTTTCAGATACATTAGTAGTAAACGGTAGGGAAAATTTATTTAATCAAGGAAAAGAAATTCTAACAAAAATATATTCCTACGGAGTACTAGATAAGGAATATGACTATTCAGAAGATAAACAAATTGTAATCTTAGAAGACAGGAAACAAACTAAAATCACAAGTTTTTCAAATTTTATTACACAAAACAGTGTTAGATTATTTCTTGAAAATGAAATTGAAAATCAAGACTTATCTTTATACAAACCACAATATTTATCTTTGTTTTTTGATATTATTAAGCCTAATGTGTCGTTGAATAAAAGTTTTACAGACAATTCTTTGCAAGAAGAATTAGATAAAATTTCTTCGGTTAGAGGAAGTATTGAAAGGGAGACATTAATAATATCAAAAGGAGAAGTTGTAAGAGGCGATAGACTAAAAATTCTTAAATCTCTTCAATCAGAATACGAATCACAGGTTTGGAGCCAATCTAATTATATTTGGATTATAGCTGCCTATACCTTGTTAGTAGCTTTAGCTTTATTAATGTTGCTATTATTTTTAAGAAAGTATCGATTAGAAGTTTTTAATAATAATACTAAAGTAACATTTATATTTTTTAATATTCTATTAATGGTATTCTTAACGTCATTAGTAGTTAATTATAATTCTTTATACATATATATAGTACCAATTTGTATTTTGCCCTTGGTTTTAAAAGCTTTTTTTGACGCAAGATTAGGATTATTTGCTCATGTAATTACAGTTTTATTGTTAGGATTTGTTGTGCCTAATAATTACGAATATATGTTTTTGCAAATAATTGCAGGGATAGTAACAATTTTAACAGTTTCAGAACTTTATAAAAGAGCTAATTTATTTATTTCGGTAGGACAAATAACGCTTATATACATTGTCGCCTATTTTGCCTTTTTTGTAATACATTAAGGTAGTATAGAAAATTTAGAATGGGAAACATTTGGTTTATTTATTTTATGTGGTTTGGCAACCTTATTTGTACA
>CAYRVY010000449.1:0-2255 GCA_964427695.1 uncultured Flavobacteriaceae bacterium | reverse complement strand
TAAAAAGGGGTTATAATATTATTTCTGGTGGAACAGATAACCATATGATGCTTATTGATTTGCGCAACAAGAATATAACAGGAAAAGATGCTGAACATGCGTTGGTGAAAGCAGATATTACAGTAAATAAAAATATGGTACCTTTTGACGATAAATCTCCATTTGTGACTTCAGGAATTAGAGTAGGTACTCCAGCAATAACAACCAGAGGTTTAAAAGAGGATGAGATGGATGGAATTGTAGATTTAATTGATGAAGTTATAAACAATTACAAAAACGAATCCGTTTTGGAGTCTGTTGCTAAAAAAGTGAATATTATGATGGAAGGTTTGCCTTTGTTTAGTTAATTATATATTTTGTCAAATATTAATTTTCTAGTATTATGTTATGTACAAGAATTTTACCATATTTTTTTTAATCAATTCATTTTTTTGTTTTGGTCAATTATCTTTTCAAGATAATGCAACATTGCTTGGTGTTGGTTATTCATATGGTTCAAGTTATTTAGGAGGAGGTGTTTCTTTTTGTGATTTTGACAATGATGGTTGGGATGATTTAACTTTTGCTACTACAAATGGTGAGAATATTTATTTTTTTAAAAATATAAATGGTACATTTAATAAAGTTGATATAGGAATCAATACTTCAAATCATAATAAACAAGTTATTTGGGTAGATTTTGACAATGATGGAGATAAAGATTTATTTGTTACAAGTGTAAATGGAGAAAATAAATTTTTTAGAAGCGAAGGGAATTTATTATTTACAGATATTACTGCCACCTGTGGTTTATTTACAAATGATTTATATACTTATGGAGCTTCGTTTGGAGATATTGATAACGATGGTGATTTAGATGTTTTTTTAAGTAATAGAGATATTACCACAGTTAATCAACATAATTATTTATATAGAAATGACGATGGTTTTTTTGTTGATATATCAGCAACATCAGGCATAACTTTAGGAAATCAATTGTCTTTTTGCTCCGCTTTTTTTGATTATGATAATGATGGTGATCAAGATATTTATGTTTCAAATGATAAATATGCACAAATAAACAGATTATTTCAAAATGATGGTTTTGGTAATTTTACAGATGTTTCTGTCATTAGTGGAGCAGGAATTGCAATAGATGCTATGAGTACTACAATTGGAGATTATAATAATGATGGATGGTTTGATATATATATAACAAATACGTCTGGAGGTAATTTTCATTTAAGAAATAATGGTGATGGTACATTTACTAATGTCGCTAGTTCTGTTGGTACACCGTTTTATAGTATTGGTTGGGGTGCTGTTTTTTTAGATGCTGATAATGATTCCGATTTAGATTTATATGTAAGTGGTATGAGAGATGGTTCAAATGGGGATTTACCTTCAGCTTTTTATGAAAATCAAGGAGATAACACTTATTTAATCCCAACTTCCATTGGCTTTGCTAACGATACAAGAGTAAGTTTTTCTAATGCCATAGGTGATTTTAATAATGACGGTTTGCCAGATATAGTTGTAATGAATGATACTGACAATAATTTTTTATGGGAAAATACAACTACAAATTCTAACAATTGGTTAAAAGTAAAATTACAAGGTGTTACAAGTAATCGTGATGGAATAGGTAGTAAAATTGAAGTTTTTGCAAATGGTAAGTCTCAATATAGATATACATTATGTGGAGAAGGATATTTAGGTCAAAATTCAGGGACTAAGATTTTTGGAGTTGGTACAGCCACCAACATTGATTATGTAAAAGTTACTTGGCCAAGTGGAATAGTTGATCAATTAAATAATATTTTTCCTAACCAAACCCTTAATATCATTGAGAGTAGTACTTTATCTTCTAATGAATATGAAAAAAATAATTTTATAGTTTATCCAAATCCAACTTCTGGAATTGTGAATATTAAATCCACTTTTAAACAAGATTTTACGCTTAGTATTTTTGATGCTATCGGAAGAAAAATATCTTCAGAAAAGTATTCAAAAACACATAATATTGTAGATGTTAAGAGTTTATCTAAAGGCATTTACTTTTTTAGTTTTACAACTCAAAAGACTGAGTTTACAAAAAAGGTTGTAATTAATTAATCCTCAAACTCAATACTTTCATAAGCACCAAGGTCAGGCGTTACATATCTAATTGTGTTTAGAATAATTGTATTTCATTTTCTCTTAGAATATGAGTTTCCCCAGATTTGAGTATAGATTTGTTCTATGAAAAATCACAAGTATTTAATCTTTGGAAAATT